>JBAWXO010000265.1:0-3464 GCA_037144035.1 Kiritimatiellales bacterium | reverse complement strand
GACGGCGGCGCGAAAATGGTAAACGCCGGTTCGGCGCAGTGCATGGAAATCTGGAACCTCGTCTTCATCCAGTTCAACGCCAACCCCGATGGAACTTTCACGCCACTGCCCGCCCAGCACGTTGATACCGGCATGGGCTTCGAGCGCGCCTGCTCCGTCATCCAGTGCACCAAAGGTTTTACCGATTTCTCCGGCGTCATCTCCAACTATGAAACCGACGTCTTTACCCCCATCTTCCGTAAACTGGAAGAACTCAGCGGTTGCAAATACACCTCTACCCTGCCGGGTGCTCAATCGGCAATCGGCAATCAGCAATCGGCAATCGACGTGGCCTTCCGCGTCATCGCCGACCACATCCGCTGCCTCACCTTTTCCATCGCCGACGGCATCGCGCCGTCGAACGAAGGGCGCGGCTACGTTCTGCGCCGCATCCTGCGCCGCGCCGTCCGCTACGGCCGCTCGCTCGGCTTCCGCGAACCCTTCTTCTACAAACTGGCCGACACCGTTGCCGACAGCTTCGGCGACGCTTTTCCCGAACTGCGTAAAAACGCGGATCGCGTCCAGAAAACTCTCAAGGCCGAAGAAGAATCCTTCAACCGCACCCTCGACCGAGGTCTCGACCTCTTCGAGCAGGTTTCTTCTTCTCTTGGCCCTGTAGCCGCGGGCGGCGACCGCGGTTCTTCTGTAGCCGCGATCCCTGATCGCGGTCCGAGCTCAAGGAGCTCGGCTACAATGTTCCCCGCTGATGAAGCGTTCAAACTCTACGACACGTTCGGCTTCCCGCTCGATCTCACCGAGCTGCTGGCCCGCGAACGCGGCCTGACCGTCGATGTTCCGGGCTTTGAAAAACTGATGGAAGAGCAGCGCAACCGCGCCCGCGCCGACCACGCCAAGAAGAAAACGGTCGTGACCGTTGAAAGCGAAGGTCTCGAAGTGAATCCAACCGTCTTCGTCGGCTTCGACAGTCTCGAAGCCGAAGCGCTGGTTGAAGCGGTGTCTCCTGTTGAACAAGGCGCGGCCACCGTCCGCACCCACAGTTCTGTAGCCGCGGGCGATGACCGCGGTTCTTCTGTAGACGAGGCTGGTGGCCTCGGTCCGCGCCCAACGGACGCGGCTACAGAATATAACATCATCCTCGACAAAACGCCGTGCTACGCCGAAATGGGCGGACAGTCCGGCGACACTGGAAGAATCCGGCTCATTGCCGATGAAAAACTGATCGGCGAATTGAAGATTGTCGATACGCAGAGACAGGGCGAACTGATTGTTCACCGCGCCAAACTGGTTTCCGGCCGCGCGCCGGAACCGGGCGAAGGCGTTCTCGTTGACGTCGATGCCGGGCGCCGCGCCGACATTCAGCGCCACCACACCGCCACGCATCTTTTCCACTGGGCGCTTCACGAAGTGGTCAGCAAAGAATCCCGCCAGCGCGGCTCGCTCGTCGCGCCGGAACGTCTGCGTTTCGATTTCAACTCGCCGGAAAAACTTTCCGACGATCAAGTTGCCGCAATCGAAAAACTGGTCAACGACCGGATCAAAGCCGGCGAGCCGGTTTACTGGACAGAAGTTCCGTTTACCGAAGTACAAAAACAGCCAGCCATTCAGCAGTTCTTCGGCGAGAAGTATGGAGATACGGTTCGTGTGCTCCAAGTGGGTGGAGCCTCAGGCTCCTTCGACGGCTTCTCGATGGAACTGTGCGGCGGCTGTCATGTCCGCAACACCGGCGATATCGGCCTCTTCAAAGTCATGCGCGAATCGGCTATCGCCGCCGGTATCCGCCGTATCGAAGCCGTCTGCGGAAAATTCGCCGAACAGTTTATTGAAGAGCAAAAGGCCGCCGGAGCCGCTGAAGCGGAACGCGCCAAAGAAGTTGAACGCCAGAAACAGCTCGCCAAGCAAAGACAGGCCGAAATGCAGGCCAAAGCTCCGGCCATCGCCGACGAACTGCTCGGCAAAATTAAAGACGGACTGCTGGTCGAAAATATGGGCGAAGCCGACGCCGAACTGCTCAGCGCCGTCATGGACGCGCTTCAGCCGAAACTCACCAGCGCCGTCGTCATTCTCGGCGGAGCATCGGATGGCAAAGTCGCTCTGGTTTGCGCCGTCACACCGGATTTAGTCAAAGCCGGAAAGAACGCCGGGAAAATTATTGGCGCGATCGCCAAACAATGCGGCGGCGGCGGCGGCGGCAAACCCGACCGCGCCCAGGCCGGCGGCAAACTTCCTGAAAAACTGGCTGAAGCTTTGGCCGGTGCAAAAGAGTTGGTTTAAAACCCGAGCAATGGATCCTTTATAAAGGGGTCATATAAAGGGGTCATAAAGGGGCCAATGAATCTTAGAATTCTGGTCGACGGACTCGATTCGGGGATTTGACCAAACCGGCCCGGTAAATGGATTTTCCAGACACTGGAAAATTCAGAACCGATTTTCCCAATGTCTGAAAAGCAGAACGGCTGACTATTTCTTTTCGCCCATGAGTTTGGCGATGGTCGGCTCCATGGCCGCGGCCCAGAGCTGATAGCCTTTTTCCTTGGGGTGCAGAAGGTCGGGCATAACCGTACGGGTCAAGACGCCCTGTTCATTCAGGAGGGCTTTGTTGATATCCAGATAGAAAACCATTTTGCCGTCAGCCGCCAGCGAAGCCAGCTGACTGGCTTTGTCGTTCTTGGCCCATTGCGCGTTGGGAGTTGCATCCTGCTCTTTGGTTTTGCGCTGTTCGGCGTCGCCGCGCGGGAAGATTGCCAGAATCAACACTTTGGTTTCCGGCAGCTTGGTGCGCAGTTTGCAGACAATCGCCTTGATGCCGTCCGCGATCTGTTCCGCAGTGTACTGCTCACCATTGGAGTTGTTGGTGCCGATCATGACTATCGCCAGCTTGGGATGAATGTTTTCGATTTCGCCGTTTTCAAGCCGCCAGAGGACGTGTTCCGTGCGGTCGCCGCCGATGCCCAGATTGACGGCATTGCGCGAGCCGTAATATTTGGCCCAGACTTCCTTGCCGCTGCTTTCCCATCCATGCGTGATCGAATCGCCGATCATCAGCAGGTCGACATTCCCTTTTGCAACCCGGTCAACCATCGACTGATGGCGCGCCATCCACCCTTCCTTATCGGCCCGCGGGACGGGCGTGACGGCGGGATGCGAACCGATGACCACATCACAGGGTTTTACTTTATCAACCCCCATACATCCATTGAGAACCATCGCGGAGAAACTCAACAGTAACAGCAGCATTTTTCTGTTCATAGCAATCCTTTCATGTGGAAGTTTAAAACCGTTGCAGGATGCGAATATTCCAAGGTAATTGCAAGTTCCGGTTGCTGTTAATCGATAAGGGCTGAAATTGCACCCTCGCAGAGATTTAGAGACCGCAGAGCTCTTTGCGCCCTCTGCGCCTGCGAGGACATTTCCCCTACTCTAATCCGCGCTTCATCAGATCGTCCTCATTCAATCCAAGATAGTGG
>JBAWXO010000264.1:0-3468 GCA_037144035.1 Kiritimatiellales bacterium | reverse complement strand
GTTAAGCATAAAATTCTGCTGCGGATAAAATTCCGATCCCGGCCGATTCCAGCACGGCGGAAGCGCGCTCAATGTTGTCGAAGCGGATGACAATCAGGGCATTTTTCTTCTGTTTGCAGGCGAACGCATACATGTATTCGACACTCAGCCCGCCGGCCTCCGCCACCTTAAGGATCTTTTCCAGCCCGCCGGGTTCGTCGGTAACTTCAATCGCCATGACATCGGTGGTATTCACGGCAAAACCGGCGGCTTCGAGCACTTCTTTGGCGCGCTGCCATTCGCGAACGATCAGGCGCAGGATGCCGAACTCGCGGGTATCGGCCAGCGTCATGGTGACGATATTGATTCCGGCTTCCGCCAGCACTTCACAGACACGACTGAGATGTCCCGGACGGTTTTCGAGAAAAACAGAGAGCTGTTTCAGTTTCATCTTTCCACTCCTTTCAGTCGCGAATATCTAAACGCTAATTTCCAAATTCTAAACAAATTCAAATGACAAATGATCAAAATTAAATATTTAAATTCAGTCTCCCGATTTCGTGACAATCGCACCGAAAATATGAGTAAGCTCCTTGGCTTCCTGTTCCAGTCGAATCCGCTCATCCTCAAGGCCTTCTGCCAGAATCAGACGCAACCAAAGACGTGATTCCTTGGCTTCCTTGCGGCAAATTTTCGCGCGCATCAGAAAATCCTTTTTGCTCAACGACTCATTGGCTTCAATGTAGTTAGCCGCCACAGATCCGGATGAACGGACAACCTGCTTGCAGTCTTCGATGTTCGGAATATCTTTCATCACCCTGCGGACAAACGCTCTAACTGCCTTGGCAAACTCAAGGGTTCTCTCCTCCAGATCGTATGGCTGGCTCATCGGGTTCCTGACGTTAATCTTGTTTAGGATTTAGTGTTTAGAGATTAGAATTTTCGATGTCGAACTATTGGTTCCGATTATCGATGACTCGTTTGGCTTTCCCTTCACTGCGAGCAATGGTGTGCGGCTCGACAAGGCGGATCGGAACGCGCAGGCCGGTTATATGGTCGATGGCCTGAGCAATCCGCGCCTGCGTGGCCTCCAGTTCGCTGATGCGGTCGCCGAACATTTCTTTGGTGACTTCAACCTGCACTTCGATCTGGTCGAGCCCGCCCTTGCGGGTGAGCAGAATCTGATAGTGCGGCGCCGTTTCCTCCACAGACAGCAGCGCGGCTTCGATCTGCGACGGGAAGATGTTGACGCCGCGAATGATCATCATGTCGTCGCTACGCGAGCGGATGCGGTTAATGCGGCGGATGGTGCGGCCGCAGGCGCAGCGCTCCGGATTGATCGAAGTAATGTCGTGAGTACGGTAGCGGATCATCGGAAACGCCTGCTTGGTCAGCGTGGTGATGATCAGCTCGCCTTCCTGTCCGTCCGGCAGAGCTTCGCCGGTTTCCGGATCGACGACTTCGATCAGGAAGTGGTCTTCAAAAATATGGAGGCCGGCCTGCTCACAGCATTCGATGCCGACACCAGGGCCGATAATTTCCGTCAGCCCGTAAATATCAAAAGCCTTGATACCGGATTCGCGCTGAATGTAGGCGCGCATGGCTTCCGTCCAAGGCTCCGCGCCGAACACGCCGATTTTTACGCCGAGATCACTGAACGAGATGCCGCTCGCGTTCACTTTTTCGATCAGGTGAATGAAATAGCTTGGTGTGCAGCAAATGGCGGTGACGCCGAAATCCTTCATCACCAGAATCTGCCGTTCCGTGTTGCCGCCGGAAATCGGAATGACGGTTGCGCCGAGCCGTTCCGCGCCGTAATGCGCACCGAGCCCGCCGGTGAACAGTCCGTAGCCGTAGGCATTCTGCAGAACATCACCGGCGTGCATGCCGGTGGCGATAAAAGAACGGAGCATGACGCTGCTCCAGACATCCAGATCGTCCTGGGTGTAGCCGACCACAATCGGCTTGCCGGTCGTTCCGCTGGAGGCGTGCAGACGAACTACATCCTGCATCGGCACGGCAAACAGTCCGTAAGGATAAGTATCGCGCAAATCGGTTTTCTGAGTGAAAGGAAGTTTGGCGACGTCATCCAGCGTCTGGACATCGGCGGGCTTCATGCCGCGTTCATCCATGCGCTGGCGGAAAAGTGCCACGTTATCGTAACAGCGCTGAACGGTGGCTTTCAGCCGTTGCAACTGCAATGCCCGCAGTTCGCGCGGATCCAGATAATCAGGCATACACTCGGGATGGATATTCTGTTCCATGAGTTCTCCTATGCGGACTGACGTCCCAGTTCAAAGGCGGCTTCATTCACTTTATGCAATTTCTCAGGAAGATTTTCACGGATTACCTTCAGCCAGACCTCAGCCGGCGCATCCAAATGGCGGCTTAGTAATCCGAGCATCGCGATGTTCAAAGCTTTTTTGTTTTCGAGTTTTGCCGAATCAATTGCCGAGGGCCGGATGATCACAGTCCGCGGCGAGCACTCCGCTTCGTACAGAGGAAACTGGTCTTCCTGAAATAGCACCAGGAAATCTATCGTGCCCGCCGGAATCATCGGACTGAATACTTTCTTTCCGAAGCGCACATCGCTGCAAATCGAGCCGCCGCGCTGACTCATGCCGTGCACTTCCGCCTTTTTCACATCAAGCCCCTGCCGGAAAAAAACTTCGGCAAGAATCTGTGTGGAGGTCAGAACGCCCATACCGCCAAGACCGGCGATTTTAATACTGGTCACTTTATCACTCATACAAATTATCCTTCGGCTGAAGCGGGTTTCACACCTTTACGGGCCACCGCCAGAATACAGGGCCGGCGCGCGATCAGAACCGTCAGTTCATCTTTTCCAAGAGCTTCGACCAGCGCTTCTTCAAACTCTCCAGGCTGGCGGATCGGGTCAAAAACTCCGACATTCGGAACATTCATGGCGCGAACCACTGCTTCGTAGTCGAGCTGATTAGCCGGCGTATGATCCAGCAACCGTCCGGTGCCGGGATGCTCCTGCTGTCCGGTCATCGCAGTGGTTGCGTTGTCGAGAATCAGCAAAACATGGCCGGTCGGCGGCACGTTATAAGTCATCTCAGCCAGACCGGTGAGTCCGCTGTGAACGAAGGTGCTGTCGCCAATCACGCTGACTACCCTCTTCGCTTCTTCGCGGGGCAGAACGTGGCGCAGGCCGACACCGACGCCAAGACTCGCGCCCATGCAGATCTGCGTGTCCATGGCCGCCAGCGGCTGAAGCGCCGCCAGCGTGTAGCATCCGATATCGCCCGCCACGATGCAGTTGTGCCGCTTGAGGATTTCAAACACAACCGTATGCGGACAGCCGGCGCAAAGCTGCGGCGGTTTGCCGCGCGGCGGAACCGCCTCGGGCGTGGCGTCGTGCGCCAGAATTCGTTTCACCCGCCCTGCATCCAGCTCCCCAAAGCGATACATTTCCGGCGCGCTTTCAATCGCGCCACCCGCGGCGCGCACTGCATCGGCCATGTA
>JBAWXO010000263.1:0-3477 GCA_037144035.1 Kiritimatiellales bacterium | reverse complement strand
CAACCAGCTTCGCGCCGCCCGCATCATAAATCTGCTTCGCGAGATGACGGCTGCCGTGCAGTCCGTCATGCGGGCCGTACTCTTTGCGACATTCCTCGCCGTCGAGAAACGCGATCAGAAACTCGGTTTCAAACGGACCGCGCTCGCTCAGCACTCTCGCCAGCTCCAGCAAAACGCCGGAACTGGAGCCGGAATCATTCACCCCCTGAAAATCTTTGGAAATGCCGCTCTTGGTGTCGAAGTGCGACGCAAGAACAATCAGGCGCTTCGTCTTGCCCGGAATGCGGCCCAGCACATTGTTGAAATGCATCTTTCCACTCGGCGTCTCTTCGGAAAAGGTGTCGATCGTCGTTTTCAGCCCGAGCGCCTTCAGTTTGCTTTCCAGCGCCACCGAAGCGCGCCGCGCGCCGCCGCCGCCCGCTTCGCGGGGAACGATCTTCACGAGCGCCTCGGTCTCGGCCATCGCCTTCGTGCCATCAAATGTCGCCTTCTTGCATCCGGAAAAAAACGAAACCGCGCCGCACAGCAGTAAAACTTTGACTACATTCATCGATTCACCTTGAAATATGATTTGATAGAAAAGCGGTCAGAAAATATCCCGCCCTATCCCGCATGACAACGCAATTCAAAGACCACAAACCAAAAGGCATTTTAATCCCGGACGGACGCCGGCCTGCGAAACATCGCCGACACTGTTTCGACCGCAACCCAGGCCGACAAAAAGATCAAAACAACCGCAATAAACGGCACCGCCGGATGAATCGCCGGATTACTGCCGCCCCACTTATCAACCACCGCCTGAATCAGTGACCAGTCGGATATCACGAACATAAACACGGCGGGAAGAAACGACGCTATCCAGACTTTGGAACCGCGCCGAGTATTCATCAGCCAGACCGTTACGCCGATCAAAGCCAGCGCGGCCAGCAACTGATTAGAGGCGCCGAAAAGACTCCAGAATGTCTTCCAGGCCGGCACCGGATTTCCTTTGGCGTCCACCATGGTCCGGAAAATAAAGAACAGAGGAACTCCGGCGGTGAGAATCGTTCCGGTCAGCCGGCCGAACCAGTTTCGGAGTCCGGTCAGCTCTTCAAAGATGTAGCGCCCCAGACGGGTGCAGACATCCAGCGTGTCGTACACGAACGTCGTGAACGCCATCAGGCCGAATGAAATGCCGAATGACGCGGGAACGCCGATCAGCTCCAGAAACCGGCCGATTCCGGACGCATAAATAAAATTTGGCGCCTTCGAAACGAGCGGATTATCTTTCGCCACAATCATCACGCAGGCCAGCGAAACCACAGCCACCATGCCTTCGAGCAGCATCGCGCCGTAACCGATCGGTTTCACATCGCTTTCCTTCATAATCTGCTTACACGTCGTGCCGGACGACACCAGCGAATGAAACCCAGAGCAGGCCCCGCAGGCGATTGTTATAAACAGCAACGGAAACATCGGGAACCAGAATCCGGCATTCAATCCTCCGGCCGCCTGAGTAAACGCAGGATATTGAATCGGACAACCGCCGAACACCACTCCGATCGCGGCGGCGATCAGCGCGGCGTACAGGAAACAGCCTCCGATCGCGCCACGCGGCTGGAGAACCAGCCACACCGGGGCCACCGACGCGACAATGCAGTAAATCAGAATGAGAGCGCACCACAGCTTCTGCGCCGCGGCGGGATCCGCCGCCAGCCAGACCGGAAAATCAAGCGGCATGTATTTACCAGCCCAGATAGCGACTCCTACCAGCGGAAGAAAAATCAGCAGAGCCCAGCGTTCCTTGAGCCGGGTGAATTTCAGAAGAAGGCCCATCATCACCGGCAGAATCAGATAAAGAACCGACGACGACGCGATCGCTCCGCCGCCAACCTTTTCCCCCGATTCCAAAGTCACCGTGCCGACAAACGATCCGGCCGTTATATCCGTGAACGCCACGATGATATAAACCAGCGTGATCCAGATAAAAACCATGAACAGCGCCCAGGCCCGGCGGGAAACGTGCGTGCGGATCACATCCGTGATGGAGCGGGCCTCATGGCGGATGGACGCAATCAGCGAGCCCATATCATGCACACCGCCGACCAGCACCGACCCGACCAGAATCCAGATCAAAGCGGGCGCCCAGCCAAACAGAACTCCGGCGAGAATCGGACCGTTGATCGGTCCGGCGGCGGCGATAGCTGAAAAGTGCTGGCCCAGCAGCATACCCCTCTTTGCGGGAACGTAATCCAGACCGTCGTTCTGCTCAACCGCCGGCGTGATCTGGCGGTCATCCAGCCGGAACACTTTGCGTGCGAGAAAACGGCCGTACGTGAAGTAGGCCAGAAGAAAAAACACACCCGAGCCGCCAACCACCCATAAAAGACTCATCGTCACCCCTCAAACACGGCTTGGGATTCCGGTTCCAGCGCCTATTCGCTGCCGTCGGTTTTGGCTTTGGCGGTTTCTTTGATCTTTTTAGCCAGTTCGTCCGCCAGCTTTTTGTCTTCCATCAGCGCTTTGCGTGCGCCATCGCGGCCCTGCCCGAGCTGCTGCCCGTTGTAAGAAAGCCACGAGCCTTTCTTTTCGATCAGGCCGCAGTCGGTGCCGGCATCAACAATCGAGCCGGTCCACGAAATGCCTTCGGAGTAGAGAATGTCAAACTCAGCCATGGTGAAAGGCGGAGCCACTTTATTTTTGACCACCTTGACCTTGGTCCGGTTGCCATAGATGGAGCCGTCGGTGTTTTTAAGCTGACCGATGCGGCGGATGTCGAGGCGCACAGAGGAATAAAACTTCAGCGCACGGCCGCCGGGCGTCGTTTCAGGACTGCCGAACATGACGCCGATTTTTTCGCGGATCTGATTGGTGAAAATACAGCAGCAGTTCGAGCGGCTGATGGCGGAAGTGAGTTTGCGCAGAGCCTGGCTCATCAAACGCGCCTGTAAACCGACGTGCGACTGGCCCATTTCGCCGTCAAGTTCGGCGCGCGGCGCGAGCGCCGCGACGGAGTCCACCACCACGACGTCAATGGAATTGCTCTTCACCAGCGACTCGCAGATATTGAGGGCGTCTTCGCCGGAGTCGGGTTGCGAAACCAGCAGATCGTTCAGGTTCACGCCGATTTTCTGTGCATAGCCCGGATCCAGCGCATGTTCGGTATCAATGAACGCCGCTATGCCACCCTCTTTCTGAACGTTGGCGATAATGTGGGAAACCAGCGTCGATTTAGCGGAGGATTCTGGACCGAGAATTTCGATCACACGTCCGCGCGGAACGCCGCAGATGCCGAGAGCGATATCCAGCGTCAGCGCGCCGGTGGAAATGCACGGGATTTTACGGGGGCCCGATTCGTCGCCCAAGCGGACGATTGCTCCGTCGCCGTATTGTTTTTTGATGTCAGCGAGTACTGCCTCAAGATTGGAGGCACCTTCTTTTTTGTCGGTTTTTGCAGCCATGCGGGAGAGCCTACACTCCAACCGAAAATGTTCAAGC
>JBAWXO010000262.1:0-3484 GCA_037144035.1 Kiritimatiellales bacterium | reverse complement strand
GGGTCGGCGAGCAGAGCGGGCTGGCGGAATAGGCGCGGTTAAATGTCACTCCCCGCGCGGCCAGCCGTTCCAGATTAGGCGTTTCATAAAGCGAGGTCTTGCTGTAGAGCGTGGTATCGGCCCAACCGAGGTCGTCGGCCAGAATAAGCACCACATTCAATGGTTTTCCCTCGGCATGGACCGCGCCAGCCGAAGCTGCCAGCAGAACCTGCGTTCCGAAACAAACACTTTTCCGACTCATAAACTCACTCATTATACCCTCTTTTCAGCTCCTCTAAGCCCAATCTCAGCTTACTAAACACCCCCAGGGTTTGCCCAGGAGTGTCCTGCAACGGTTTTAACGCAACTGGCCCAACCTTACCGGTTAGCGGTCCACTCATCCAGCGTCAGCACGCCGTTTTTATCGGCATCCAGAACATCGATATGCTTTTGCGCCATCTGCGGATTGCTCAATGGCACACCAGTCCGTTCGGCGCGGGCTTTAAACCAGATATCCAGTTCCTCCAACGTCGCCTTGCCGTCTTTATTAGTATCAATCTCAACGAACAGTGCCGTCGCCCGCGGGGCAGAAAACCCTGTTACTGCCATCAGACATACTGCGGTTATAATCACTTCCTTCTTCATGCTGTCCTCCTTTTCTGTTTTGACTGGTTCCTATGGTTTCATCACGCTGATCTTATAAAAGCAATTGGTGTATCCGCTCCGCGCGCCGGTAAATTCAATCTGCTGGTCGGTGCTTAGAACCGTGTAGTTCGTCACCGGCATCCAAGCCGGATTAACCAGTTGCGGCGTGCTCCAGACGCTGTACACACGCCCGACCTTGCCGCTCCAGTTCAAAGCAAACGAACCGGCCGCCACAGTCTGCTGACAAGTGAATATTGACTTGGGATCGCTGTCCGAGGTGCCGGCAACATATTCCTGCCCGAACGTCATGCCGTCGTTGTCGCCGTCCGCATGGCCGTTCGCGGCGTTCGCGGCATCCAGCCCGTTCGTCCATTCGTACATATCCGGCAGGAAATCGACATCCAGATCACCGGCAGAACCGCGAATCCAGTCCACTTGAAAATCGGCCAGCGTATTGGCCGGATTCAGCCGCATGCGGGTGATGGTCTTGCCGTCCCATTCCGCCACGCCCTTCATCGGAATCACCACGGTTTGCCAAACATTGGAAGCGTATGCCACCGTCAACGTCCGGCTTTGTGCGAAGGTATTAGAAACCGTATTCCCCCAGCGGAAGACCAGTCCGGCGGCTGTCGGTGACTTGATCCGGACGATGACGTTATTGATATTACTGGCGGAAAAACTGAAATCATAATATTCAAAATTGCCCTGGTTGCTTTTCGACTGTCCGGCCAAAGAACCGTTGGTGACAGAATAACTATTGAGATAGTTGGTTGTCGGAGTCCACCGCTCCAAACAGCCAGGGATGTTGAATTCAAAGGCCAGATCGGTTGCATTGGTTGGATTGCGCCCCCAGACCGGTTCGTCGAGATTGGACATGCCGTCGCCGTCCGTATCGGAATAGGCGGTGGTTCCGATCGGAGTCTGATAAACGACATCGCCGGTGGCCAACGCGACGGCACGCAACGCCGCCACACCATTGGTTGGCAGTCCCGCCAGATAACTGTCCGTCAACTGACTCAATTCAGCCAGCTTCAGCGGCATGGCATCAGCCAGATTAACGGCTTCCTCCGGATCGCTGGTGATATTGAAAAGGAAGTTTTTGTCACTGAACTTGTGTAGCTTCCAGTCGCCGTGGCGGACATTGACCGTGTATCCCCAGGTCGTGATTCCGTAATTCCAGAAAAGGCTTTCATGCGGCGCGCCAGAGATTGCGCCGGTCAGATACGGCATCAGATTCACGCCATCATATCCGGCCGGCGGCAGGTTGGTTCCGGCCAGTTCAACCGCGGTGGCAGACAGATCCAGTGTCATGACAGCGTTGCTGTAAACCCGTCCGGCGGGCAGGTGGTTTTTCCAATACATGATCATTGGAATTCGTATCCCACCTTCCCACGTCGAACCCTTTTCGCCGCGCAACGGCTGGTTTTCCGAACCGTTCCAGGCAACTGGATCCCGCGTGCCGTCCGGCTGTGTTTGGAGCGGAGCGCCGTTATCACTGGAAAACATAATCACCGTGTTGGTCTCAATATTCAGATCGCGCAGTTTTTGCATCACGCGGCCGACACCGGTGTCCACGGCCTGAATGATGGCCAGCCCCTGCCGCCGAATATCGTCACCGGCGGCATCGAACTGCGGATAATCAACGGCCGGAAAGTTGGCGTAATAGTTGGTGTCCGTCAACCGCGGAACGTGCGGCGCATAATAGGCCAGATAGAGAAAAAACGGCTCGCTGCGGTCATTCGCCCGCTGGATGAAAGCGCGTGCTGCATCGGTTTGAATGTCGATGCGGTGTAAATTCGTACTGAACGTCAACGTCTGCCGGGCCAAGCTGTTTCCGTTCAAATCAAAATTTGCAATATATGACGTTGTATAGCCCTCGAACTGATCCGTGAACCCACGGTGATCCGGATAATAATCCTCCGCCGCGCCTGGCCATCCGGGAAGACTGTTCACGTCTGGCTTTAAATGCCACTTGCCGACCTGCCCGGTCCGGTAGCCCATCGCCTGGATCCGCTCGGCAATCGTCACGACCGGCGCTCCGGAAGGATCCAGCAACTGCATCGGTGTATCTCCGTTATCTAGAAATCCGAACCGGTTCTGGTAGCGCCCGGTCATAATGCCTGCCCGCGAGGGACAGCACTGCGGCGCGGTGCAGTACGCATCGGTGAACAAAACCCCGTTAGTTGCCAGCGCATCCAGATTGGGAGTTTGGATCGCGGGGTCCAGTCCGTAAACACCCAAATCGGTGTATCCATGATCGTCCGTCAGAATATAAATAATATTCGGGCGGTCTGCCGCCTGGGCCACGCCTGCCACGGCAAAAACAGCCAATTCGGGATTTCTGATAAATCTAATATTCATCAGACAAAGCTCTGCAAAACATGAACTTTTCATACGGTGTATGCACTTTGATCAACCATCTACTACGGCAAGGTGGTTCCGGCCAGCTCAACCGCGGTGGTAGACAGATCCAGTGTCATGACGGCGTTGCTGCAAACCAGTCCGGCAGGTAGGTGATTTTCCCAATACATTATCATTAGAATTCGCATCCCAGCTTCCGCCTTGCACCGGATTATAAACCCACGGCTTTCCGTGCCAGTCCGACCCGTCTTTCTGTCCGTAGTACGACTGCTGAACGAAGCGGCCTTCGTCATAATGGTTCAGCAGATTGCGCCCGGTTTTGCTTTCGCCGAAATATCCGATGCAGGCGCCGCGCGATTTATCGATGCCGATGCGCACGGTTCCGTTATCCAGATAAACCCAGTCCGGCATGCCTTTCGCTCCCGCACACCAGGCAAAACAGCAGCTGATCCCGAACAGAAAAATGATCTTCAATTTATACATTAAAACGTCCACTCCT
>JBAWXO010000261.1:0-3511 GCA_037144035.1 Kiritimatiellales bacterium | reverse complement strand
ATCGGCATCGGCGCCTCAGACCTTGGCCCCGTCATGGCCTATGAAGCACTCAAACCGTATTCGCAGCGCAATCTGACCATCCGTTTTGTTTCCAACGTGGACGGCACGCAGATCGCCGAGGCCGTGCGCGATCTGAACGCCGACGAGACGCTTTTCATCGTTGCCTCCAAAACGTTCACCACGCAGGAAACCATGACCAACGCCGAAACGGCGCGGACGTGGCTGCTGGCGGCGCTGAAAGATAAGTCTGCCGTCGCCAAACATTTTGTGGCGCTTTCCACCAATGCCGCCGAGGTTTCGAAGTTCGGAATTGATACCGCCAACATGTTCGGTTTCTGGGACTGGGTCGGCGGCCGCTACTCGCTCTGCTCGGCGATCGGTTTGCCGGTGATGATTGCGATCGGACCGGAAAATTTCCGTAAGATGCTCGCCGGTTTCCATGCAATGGACTGCCATTTCCGCACCGCGCCATTTGAGAAAAACATGCCCGTTATCCTCGCTCTGCTCGGCATCTGGTATAACAACTTCTTCGATGCCGCCACTCAAGCGATCCTGCCGTACGACCAGTATCTGAGCCGCTTCGCCGCCTACTTCCAGCAGGGCGACATGGAATCGAACGGTAAGTCCATCACGCAGGACGGCAAGCGTGTTGAGTGGCAGACCGGTCCGGTGATCTGGGGCGAGCCCGGCACCAACGGCCAGCACGCCTTCTATCAGCTGATCCATCAGGGCACCAAACTGATTCCGTGCGACTTCATCGGTTTTTCCAAATCACAGAATCCACTGGGTGACCATCACGCCAAGCTGATGGCCAACTTTTTCGCGCAGACTGAGGCTCTTGCCTTTGGGAAAACCGCTGAAGAGTTGAAAGCCGAAAAAACTCCGCCGGAGCTCATTCCGCACAAGACCTTCGAAGGCAACCGCCCAACGAACACGATCATGGCGGAAAAGCTGACGCCCGAAGTGCTCGGTCAGCTCATCGCCCTCTACGAACACAAAATTTTCACGCAGGGCGTGATCTGGGACATCTTTTCTTTCGACCAGTGGGGCGTGCAACTCGGCAAGGTTCTGGCCTCCGCCATTCTGCCGGAACTGACTGGCGATTCGAAACTCAAGCACGACAGCTCCACCAACAAACTGATCCAATGGTTTCGCGCTCATAAGTGAACATAGCTTGAATTCGAGCCGCATTCTGGAATAATCACGGTTCATTTAAGGAAATAGATTCATGGAAAACTTTACCCCTAGAGCCCAGCGTGTTCTGCATCTGGCCCGCAAAGAGGCCGAGCAGTTCAACCACAACTATGTCGGCACGGAGCACATTCTGCTCGGGCTGGTCGCGCTCGGCAATGGCGTGGCCGTCAGCGCACTTCAGTCGCTCGGCGTGGATTTGCAGTCGCTTCGCCTCGAGGTCGAAAAAGCGGTCGGCACAGGCACCGATACCAAAACAGCCGGTAGCATCCCGTTTACCCCGCGAGCCAAAAAAGTGCTGGCGCTGGCGACCAGCGAGGCTCGCTCACTCAATCACAGCTATGTCGGCACCGAACACATCCTGCTTGGCCTGCTCCGCGAGGGCGAGGGTATCGCCGCCCGCGTGCTCGAAAATATGGGCGTGGATCTAGAAGAGGCCCGCGAAGAAATCATGGCCATGCTCGACCCCGACTACGATGGCTCGGCGGAAGTGAACGATGAAGAGGGTCCAGCCTATGGAACCCAGCAGAAGACCGCCGATGGTCAGGCGATTAAAACGCCCGCGCTCAACGCCTTCGGCCGAGACCTGACGGAGATGGCAAGAAAGGGCGCGCTTGACCCGGTCATCGGCCGCAAAAACGAAATCGAGCGCGTGATTCAGATTCTCTGCCGCCGCACCAAAAACAATCCGGTACTGCTCGGCGAGGCCGGCGTCGGTAAAACTGCTATCGCCGAAGGGCTTGCGCAGTCCATTGCTGACGGCACGGTTCCGCAGCTTCTGGCCGGTAAAAAAGTGGTCACACTTGACCTGGCGCTGATGGTGGCTGGCACAAAATACCGCGGACAGTTTGAAGAACGCATCAAAGCGGTCATGGACGAAATCCGAAAAACGAAAAACACCCTGCTTTTTCTCGACGAGCTTCACACCATTGTCGGTGCCGGTTCGGCGGAAGGCACAATGGACGCCGCCAACATTATCAAACCGGCGCTTTCGCGCGGCGAGCTGCAGTGTATCGGCGCCACCACGCTTAACGAATATCGCAAATCGATTGAGAAAGACGCTGCGCTCGAGCGTCGCTTCCAGACGGTTATGGTCAATGAGCCGACCGTTGAAGAAACCGTGCAGATTCTCAGAGGGTTGCGCCCGAAGTACGAAGAACATCATCACACCAAAATCAGCGACGACGCGCTTGAAGCGGCCGTTAAACTTTCCGCGCGCTATCTGCCCGCTCGGTTCCTGCCGGATAAAGCCATTGACCTGATTGATGAGGCGGGCGCCCGCAGTCACATCGCCAACATGGTCAAGCCGCCGGAGTTTCAGGAAATCCGCCAGCGGCTGATGGAATCGCAGCACAAAAAAGATGTCGCCATCCGCGAGCAGAAGTTTGAGGAAGCCGCCGCCATGCGCGACGCGGAGCGTAAAGCCAAAGAAGAGCTCGATGCCGCCATGAAGGCGTGGGAGTCGGAGCAGAAAGAAAATATTTCGACCGTGGACGAAGAGGAGATCCGTATCGTCGTGTCCAAGTGGACCGGAGTGCCCGTTGATAAAATGGGCGAACAGGCACTCGCCAAACTACTTCAGATGGAAGCGCAGATTCAAAAAAGTGTCATTGGTCAGAACGAAGCGGTTTCGGCTATCAGCCGCGCTTTGCGCCGCTCGCGCGCCGAACTCAAAGATCCGCGCCGCCCGATCGGCTCGTTTGCATTTCTCGGCCCGACCGGCGTCGGCAAAACCATGCTCGCCAAAGAGCTGGCGCGCTTCATGTTTGACGATCCCGACGCGCTGATTCAGATCGATATGTCGGAGTACATGGAAAAATTCACTTCCTCGCGTCTGGTCGGTTCGCCGCCCGGCTATGTTGGCCACGACGAAGGCGGACAGCTCACGGAGCGTGTGCGTCGCCGCCCATATTCCGTTGTTCTTTTTGACGAAGTTGAAAAAGCCCATCCGGATGTCATGCATATGCTATTACAGATTCTGGAAGAAGGCCGCCTGACTGACAGTCTCGGACGCAGTGTCGACTTCCGCAATACCGTTGTCATCATGACCTCCAACGTCGGCGCCAGTCACATTTCCAAAGGCGGGCTTGGTTTTGCGCCGGAGCGCGAAGAGAACGACTACGAAAAGATCAAGACCACCATGATGGCCGCCTGTAAAGAAACCTTTAAGCCGGAACTGGTCAACCGTCTCGACGACATCATCGTTTTCCGTCAGCTCAACGAGAAGGATATCGAAGTCATCCTCGGCCTCGAAATCGCCCGCGTTCAGGAGCGTGTCTCCGGACGCAAAATCGCGATCGAGTTGTCGGAAGAGGCCAAA
>JBAWXO010000260.1:0-3515 GCA_037144035.1 Kiritimatiellales bacterium | reverse complement strand
CACATCCCCGCGGACGCTTTTCCAAACGGCTTCCGCAGCGGACTCGCTCTAAATTCCAGATCGGGACGCCGCAGTTTTCGCGCCGGATTACGTATAAACTTGTAGTTTGATAATGTCGGCCGGATAATAGTTATGAATGATATTGCTCTGAAGTGCGGGGCTGGCCTGAAATATGAAAAAGCTTTTTGGCGTAATAGTTATAGCCGCGGGGCTGACTGGGGCGGTCGGCGCCGCAACCAACAGCAGTGTCTGGGCTTTTCAGGGGCCGGGCGGGAAGATTGTTCGCCAGCCGGACGCGCTGGGTAATCGCGTGCTCGACTATTCCGGTGTCGGCTACAAGGGCGGAACCGTGCCGATTCCGGTCGTGGCCGTGAAAACAAACATCTCGCCGGCGGCTGGCGATAACGGCCCGAAGATTCAGTCCGCCATCGACTACGTGGCGACTTTGCCGCTGGTGAACGGCTTCCGTGGCGCGGTGTTTCTGAGCGCCGGCGAATATCCCATTTCCAACTCCATCACCATTGATGCCAGCGGCATCGTTCTGCGCGGGGCGGGAGCCAGCACAAACGGCACAGGAACCATTCTCCGTGCCGCCGGAGCCCGGCCCGATGCCAGCGATTCAAACGAAGTCACGCTCATCTACATTTCCGGAACCGCAAACGCTGCCGTCAGCGGGACAGCTCGCAACATCACGAACACCTACGTTCCCGTCGGCGCGCGCAGTTTTAATGTGAACAACACCAGCGGTCTGACGGCAGGCGGCCGGGTTTTGATCACTCGTGCCAGTCCAACAAATTGGATTTCAGACATCGGCATGGATCAAGTGGATCCCCCTTGGGAAGCGGGCAGTTTTGACATAGAAAGCGAACGCTTCATCACCCGCATCGAAGGTACCCGCGTTACGATCGACTCGCCGCTGACCTGCGCCATTGAGTCGAAATACGGCGGCGCCACGATCCAGCCTTACTCCTGGCCCGGCCGCATCAGCAATGTCGGTATCGAGGATATCTTTGGTGTGTCCGACTACAACACCAATGTTACTTCCACGGTGGGTAGCACCCCGGCCTATTATGCCGACGAACTTCACGCCTGGATTTTTATTAATTCAACCGCTGTGGAGGACGCTTGGGTACAGCGCGTGGCGGTAAAGTCTTTTGCCTACTCCTGTGTCACCATGGCTGCGGGCACGCGCAACATGACCGTGCGCGACTGCATTTCGCTGGATCCGGTCTCCATCATCGACGGCAGCCGGCGCTATGCGTTCGGTTTGAGGGACGCCCAGAACTGCCTCGTGCAGAATTGTTCCACCCGCAAAGACAGGCATCAGTTTGTTACCGACTCGCTCGACACCGGCCCGAATGTGTTTGTGGACGGCTATAGCGATATGGCTTACAACGAATGCGGGCCGCATTTTCGCTGGGGCACGGGCGCCATGTGGGACAATATCACGGTGAACGGTGACAGTGCGGATGGCACTCTTACCATCCGAAACCGTGGCAATCTGGGAACCTCCCACGGCTGGTCCGGTGCCAACGAGGTGGTGTGGAACTCCGCGGCAACCAACTCTAACGGGGGCTTTACAGTCGAAAATCCGCCGACGGCCCGCAACTGGCTCATCGGCAGCCTCGGCAAGCTGGTGACCAACGGAAGTGCCCTTCCCACAAACCCGCCGCCGGGCACGTACGATTCGCGCGGTACCAACGTTTTTCCAAACAGTCTCTACTACGCGCAGCTACAAGACCGGCTCGCCGCACCGAACCGGGAAACCCGCGAATACTGGCTGGGTGTGATTGACGGTTTCACGAACACCAGCTCGCGCGACGTCGTGGCTCTGGATGCCACATGGAGCAACGCGGTGAAATCGATAGCTTCCGGCCAGCCGCTTGATTCGTTCAACGTCGTGACCAACAATCACTGGATTCCTTTCACGTTCAATTATTCCCTCGGGGCCACCGACCGGGTGGTTGCGGCCACGCTTTCGCTTTCGTTGCGCGCGGTCAGCTCCGCCACGAACGATGTGCTTTATCTGGGCAGCACCAACAACAGCCTTACCTTTTCCAGTCTCGGCGGGCTGCCCATTGGCACGGGCACCAACACAACCGTCCGTGTGCTCGATCTGCATGGCCAATTGAACTGGCTGACCAACGGCCAGTTCAACGTCGCGGTGCAGGGCGATGCGGGAATTGACTGGGCGATGCTCGAGCTTCAGGTCACGCCGGCTCAAGCGGTCTACACCAATTCCATCCTGCCCGAGGCCGACGCCTATGCCTGGAACGGCACAAATGCTGGCGTTAACTTCGGCACCGACACCACGCTCGCAATCAAAGCAGCTTCTTCCACCAACGTTCAGCGTCAGGCCTATCTGCGCTGGGATCTTGCAGGCCGCGCCACCAATATTCTGCACGCGCGTATCCGGCTCACGCCGACTGCCGTCAGCACCGACGGATACGAACACGCTATCGCGCTCGTCACGAACAACACTTGGAGCGAAAGCACCATCAACTGGACTAATCAGCCCGGCGGCGGAAAACGGTTCGCCACCTGGATTCCCGCCGCGAATGTGCCGGTCGAATTTGTCGTCACGCCGCAGGTGCAGGCCGCGCTGGATGCCGACGGCAAGTTGTCGCTTGAACTGTTTTCGGTGACCAACGCCGGCTCGGGAATGGCGAGCTATGCCTCGCGTGAGTACGCCGACCCCGCATACCGGCCGCAACTGCTGCTTGTTTATTACGGCGCCGTGACGAATACCGCGCCCAGCGTGAGCCTGATGGCTCCGGCCAACGGTGCCAGCTTCATGGCGCCGGCATCGATCGCGCTGACAGCCGACGCATCGTCTCCGACTGGCACGATTACGACAGTGGGCTTTTATAGCGGCACCAATCTGCTCGGATCCGACATTGCCTCTCCCTACGCCTACACGTGGACGAATGTTGCGCCGGGTTCATACAATCTGACAGCCCGAGCAACGGATAACAACGGGTTGGTCCGCACATCGACGGTCGCGGCGATCACAGTCACTCCTGCCGGTGATGTGACGTATACCAATACGTATAATGCGACCGACACGTGGATTTGCCCTGCCAACGTTTCTTCTGTTCAAGTGGAATGCTGGGGCGGCGGCGGCGCGGGCGGCGGCGCATCAAGAAACGGCTATACCAGCGGCATAGCGCTCGGTGGCGGCGGCGCGGGCGGGGCGTATGTCAAATACAATTCCTATCCTGTTACTCCGGGGCGCACAAACCACATCAACGTGGGTGCAGGCGGAGTGAGTGTAATGACCGACACAACCAGAGTGTCCGGTGGAGATTCCTGGTTCAATACGAACAACTTTCCCTCATCCATCATCATCGCCAAGGGCGGTGCTGGCGGTGAAACGGTGTTGCTTCAAAGTTCCTCCACTAGGTACGGCGGGGGTGGGGCGGGCGCAACGAGTGGCAGTGTCGGTAACGTCGTTCGGGCTGGCGGCGCGGGCGGGGCGTATGTCAAATACAATTCCTATCCTGTTACTCCGGGGC
>JBAWXO010000259.1:0-3521 GCA_037144035.1 Kiritimatiellales bacterium | reverse complement strand
CGCTATAGGAGGTTTTTCCTCAGAAGGCCGCTTCAACTTAGGTTTTCGGGTTAAGCATTCGGGCGGCAGCCGCCGGTAAACGGCGCGGGCCGATCGAAGCAAAGCAGGTCGGTCTCCTCGCTTTCCAAAGTTTGGCACGGCACTTCGTTTCGTTGCTGTCGCAGGGCGGCAGCCTCTCTCGACGGCCTCTCGGGCATTTCGCGGCCTGAGTGTGGACGCAACCGGGTGCGTGTTTTTTTCGTGTAATACGGGGCTTTGGTGCGTATTCTCCTGCCGATGATCACGATTATTCCAGCAATTGATTTGAAGGGCGGCAAGTGCGTGCGCCTGCGGCAGGGACTGGCCAACGAAGAGACGGTTTATTCCGATTCTCCGGTTGAAATGGCCAAACACTGGGTGCGGGCGGGCGGTAAATTTCTGCATGTGGTCGACCTCGACGGAGCATTTGAGGGACGTCCGGTTCATACGGAAGTTCTGCGCGAAATCTGTTCTGCCATTAAGATCCCGGTCGAAATCGGCGGCGGCATCCGCACGGACGAAGACATTGACAAGCTACTCGCCACCGGCGTGGTTCGTGTAATTCTGGGAACCCGCGCCTGTGAGCATCCCGAGGAGCTGGCCCGGCTGGTCAAAAAGTTCGGCGGCGAACGGATCGCGGTTGGCATTGATGCGCGCGGCGGCAAGGTGCAGACCAAGGGCTGGGTGGAGACGACGAACATCGAGGCCGTCGATTTGGCCAAAAAGGTGGACGCAGCAGGCGTCGGCACCCTTATTTATACCGATACAGCCCGCGACGGAATGCTCGACGGCGTGAACGCCTTTGAAATGGGCAAAATCTGCTCGGCGGTTTCGTGCAACGTGGTCGCTTCCGGCGGAATTTCCGGCGTCGAGGACGTCCAGCGGCTGGCAGCGCTTAACTGCGACAACCTGACTGGCGCGATTGTCGGCAAAGCGCTTTATGAAAAAACCGTAACAATTCTGCGGCTGAAAAAAGCAGCGCAGTAGGTTCTAGGGTTTCAAACTTTTCCCGCAGGTTTTTCCACACACTGGGAAACCAAAATTTAACGCATTTGCGCTTGAAGGCGAGGGGCTGAAACGCCATATTTCGCGGCTCTTTTATTAAGGAACAGAACAGCATTAACGAGCGAGGACACAACCATGGCCAGAGCAGTACCCCTATCCAGAGTCCGTAATATCGGAATTATGGCGCACATCGACGCCGGCAAAACCACCTTTAGTGAGCGCATCCTTTTTTACTCCGGCAAGTCGCACAAAATCGGCGAAGTGCATGACGGCGCGGCCGTCATGGACTGGATGATTCAGGAGCAGGAGCGCGGCATCACCATCACCTCCGCGGCAACCACCACTATGTGGGACGACCACATGATCTCGCTGATCGACACTCCCGGCCACGTGGACTTCACGATGGAAGTGGAGCGCTCCCTGCGCGTACTCGACGGCGCGATCGCGCTGTTCTGCGCCGTCGGTGGCGTCCAGCCGCAATCTGAAACCGTCTGGCACCAGTCTGAAAAATACAGCGTGCCGAAAATCGCATTCGTCAACAAGATGGACCGTGTCGGCGCCGATTTTTTCGGTGTGGTCGAAGGGATTCAGAAGGAACTGGGCGGCAATGCCGTCCCGGTGACAATCCCGATCGGTGCCGCCGACGAGTTCATCGGTATCATCGATTTGGTCAAGATGGTCGCGGTTTATTATTCCGAAGAAAACAAGGGCACGGAGTTCCGTGAAGAGGAAATCCCGGCCGCATTGCTGGAGCAGGCCAAAGAATGGCGCAACAATCTGGTCGAAAAATGCGCCGAGCAGGACGAAGCACTGCTGGAAAAATATTTCGCAGGCGTAGAACTGACCGAAGAAGAAATCTGGGGCATCTTGCGGAAAGCCACCATCGCCCGCACAGTAGTTCCGGTTTATTGCGGATCAGCTTTCAAAAACAAAGGCGTTCAGCGCGTACTCGACGGCGTTGTCCACATTCTGCCCGCACCCAACGAAATTCCGCCGATCATCTGCGAAAAGGGCGGCGAAGGAATTTCCCGCCAACCGAAAGACGACGATCATCTTTCCGCTCTGGCGTTCAAGATCATGTCCGACAAACACATGGGCAAGCTGACTTACGTCCGCGTTTATTCCGGCACCCTGACTTCCGGCACCAATATTTACAACAGCTCGCGCGACAAAATGCAGCGCGTCGGCCGTGTTCTGCGCATGCACGCCAACAAGCAGGAAGGCATTGATGCCGCCTACGCAGGCGACATCGTGGCCGTGGTCGGTCTGACCGAGACCAAGACCGGCGACACGCTGTGCGCCAAAGACCATCCGATCTATCTCGAAGCGATGGAATTCCCGGCGCCGGTTATTTCCATCAGCGTCGCGCCGGAAAGCAAGATGGACAATGAGAAGCTGGGCGAAGCCCTGCACCGTCTGGCTGACGAAGATCCGACCTTTACCGTCGCCTTCGATCAGGAAACCAGCGAAACCATCATCTCCGGAATGGGCGAACTGCATCTTGAAATTATCGTAGACCGTCTGAAACGCGAATTCGGCGTACAGGCCAAATCCGGACGTCCGGAAGTGGCCTACCGCGAAACCGCCACGACGTCTGCAAAAGGCGCTTACAAACACGCCAAGCAGTCCGGCGGACGCGGGCAGTTCGCCCACGTCGTGCTCGAACTCGAACCGCGTGGTCCGGGCGAAGGCTTTGAATTCAACAACGAAGTGGTCGGCGGACGCATTCCGCAGGAATACATTCCGTCGGTTGAGAAGGGAGTCATTCAGGCATTGCAGAGCGGCCCGTACGCCGGCTATCCGGTGGTCGACATGCGCGTCAATCTGGTGGACGGCTCCTACCACGACGTCGACTCCAGCGACTTCGCCTTCCAGATCGCAGGTCGTCAGGGCTTCAAAGCGCTCTTCCTCAAAGGAAACCCTCAACTGCTCGAACCGATCATGTCCATCGAAATCACCACGCCCGAAGAATACATGGGCCCAGCCTCCGGCAGTATCTGTCAGCGGCGCGGACGCATTGAATCCATGGACAGCCGTGGCGGAATGAAACTGATTCGTGGTTATGTGCCACTGAGCGAAATGTTCGGTTTCTCGAACACCATCCGCTCGTTCTCGCAGGGTCGCGCCTCTTTCACCATGCACTTCGAACACTACGAAGCTGTGCCGTTCTCGATTGCTGAAGAAGTGATCAAGAAACGCCGCGCCGAAGGCAAAGTCCGCGGCGGCGAAGAATAAAATTCTTCACCCTGCGCAAATGAAAAGCCGCCCCGTTTCCGGAGCAGCTTTTTTCGGGCATCTGGGTAGGGACGGATCGCCGAGCCGTCCGCTCTCATACCAAGTGCGCATGGGTTTCGGTATTTATTGGCAACGGCCACCCTCGTGGGGCGGACACGCTTGTCTGCCCATTAATCGCAGACAAGAGTGTCTGCGCCACGCAGATATAAACCCGAAAACCTAAGTTGAAGCAGGATTGAGTTGTAAAATCCTGCCTGAATCGA
>JBAWXO010000258.1:0-3560 GCA_037144035.1 Kiritimatiellales bacterium | reverse complement strand
ACTTCGACCGTGCCGTTGAAACGGCCGTGTACGGAGTCAAACTTCAGCATATAAGCCAGATATTCCACATCCAGCAGGTCATTGATGCCGACCACTTCGATGTCTTTACGATCAGCAGCGGCACGGAAAACCATGCGGCCGATGCGCCCGAAACCGTTAATACCAACTTTGATAGCCATTCTTTTCTCCCTTTGCTTTGCGCCCCGCCAGGGGCTGGTTTCTATAAAAATCCCGCGAACCCTACCGGAACACCCCCACCCCGTCAATCCTCCGCGCCCGCAAACTTGACTCGCCCGCCCAAAGCCTCAACACTCTCTGTAAATAAAGGATTTTATGATTAAACGCTCTTATCTGCTCACACACGTCATGGGCATCCCGGTGCGGGTGCATATCACGCTGATCATTCTGCTGCCGTTCCTCGCGATGCAATTCGCGCCGTGGTTCGGCGTCGCCCGATTTTTCTTCGGCCTGCTTTGCGCGGCGGGCGTTTTCGTTTGCGTGGCACTGCACGAGATGGGCCACTCCTGGGTCGCCATCCGCAAGGGATGCCGCGTGAGTGAAATCATGCTGCTACCGATCGGCGGCGTCGCCAAAATGAACAACATCCCTTCCCGTCCGAGAGACGAATTTTTCGTCGCTTTCGCCGGCCCGGCCGTCAGCGCCCTGCTCGCACTGCTCTGCCGCTTCATCGGAGAACTTTTCGCCGCGCTGGGTATCGTGCCGCTGGCCGTGCTGCTCTACATTCTTTCCGCCGTCAATCTGGCGCTGTTTCTGTTTAATCTGCTGCCGTCGTTCCCGATGGATGGCGGACGCATCTTCCGCGCCTTCATGACGCCGCGCCTTGGCCGACTAAAAGCTACCGCGCTCGCCGCGCGCATCGGACGTATCATGGCCGTCGGCGGCGGAATTTTCGGACTGTTCCACGGGGACTTCATCCTCGTCCTGATCGCCATCTTCATCTATCAGGCGGCAGGCGCGGAATACCGCGCCGTCTACATGCAGCAGATGAGTCAGGGATGGTTCACGGTCGAACAGTCCGCCGATGTGGATGTAAGTCCGCCGCCCTACGCGCGTAAAGCGCCGCCGGTCTGGAAGGGATGGAAAAACAAAACCAACGCCTTCTTTAACGACCTGTTTAAAAACTGGCAATGATTTTTTGGCGTGCGGTGATAAAGGCAACGCCGTATCACCGCTTTCAAAAGCGGCGCATACGAAGCGCCGCATTCAAAAACCTACTTCACAGCGTGGGGAACCGCTGGCACGCGCTTAACCTGAGGATTTGGATGCCGGAAAAACATATCCCAGACGATCAGTAGAACCAGAATCAATGCCGCCGAACCCAAAGTGCTGATCCAGAATTTTTTACTGAACGCAGGATCCTTCAGCCGATGCCGAAGCCGGCGGAACCCGCTGTTGTGGCTGCGGCGACGGTGCGTCGCCGAAAGATCTTTGTTAACGGCCTCGTCAAATGTTTCTTGCCGACGGTGACGGCGACGCTTTTTGGGCGGTTCCACCTTTTTCGCCCACGGCGGTTCTTTCACTTCATAGATATCGGATGAGGCCATAGCGTTATCAGAGTAATGATTCGCGTCCCGTTTGACAGTGTTTTTTACCGGAAAACAGAACCTACCGCCCGCTCATCCGCCACCAGAGTGCCACGGCAATCAACAGAGCCAGCACTCCTAGACCGAAAAGAGACGCTTTCCACCCGTAGGATTGGCGATGATGGTGGTGGTGATGTCGGCGAGGCGCAGCCTCTCCGCCAGTCGCCCGCAGATATTCATCCCGGCGTTGGGAAACCGCTGAACGCTTTCTCCGGCTTGGGAGCAGAGATTCCTGCCTTCCGTAAATATCAGAGGACATGACCGACCTCCTCCACCATTTTCTTAATCACGCCGCGACGGGATTCAATGATACCGCGGGCAGCGGCACCGAGTTGCGTGCGTGCGGCGGAGTCGGCCAGCAGTTCAGCCACGGTTTTTTCCAAACTCTGGAAACTATCCACCTGTCGCAAGGCTTTCGCCGCAAGAAAATCATCCATGACGGACGGGAAGTTTTCCATATTCGGTCCGACGACGATTGATTTGCCGAATAATGCGGGTTCAATCGGATTCTGCCCGCCGTGTTCGCAAAGGCTCTTGCCGACAAACACCACATCGGCGGCGGCATAAAAACTCATCAGCTCGCCGGTGGTGTCCACCACGAGCACATCAGGCTTGGCCGCGCCGCTGTTCATTTGACTGCGCAACGCATATGAAAGCCCCTGCGTCTCAATCGCTTTAAACACCTCTGCCCGGCGCTCAGCGTGACGCGGCACCAGCACGAGGAAAAGTTCCGGATGCTGCGGGCGTAGATTTTTATAAATTTTGCAGAGCGCCTCCTCCTCGCCGGGCCAAGTCGAACCGCCGAGCAAAACGAGAGCGTTGTCTAGAACTGAAATCTTTTTGAGCACCGCGCGGGCTTTGCTGTCCGCATCGGCGGCCGGGGGAGGCAGATCGTATTTGGCGGTGCCGAGAATTATCACTGTTTCGGGCCACGCGCCCAGCGCCAGGATCCGCTCTGCGTCCTGCTGTCCCTGCATGCAGACTGGATTGATCATTTCGAGCAGACGGCGGGTGAACGGGCGCAGGATCATGTAGCCTTTGAACGAGGAATCGGAAATGCGGCCATTGATCAGCGCCACCGGAATGCCTCGCCGATGTGCCTGCCGCACCATGTTCGGCCAGAACTCGCACTCGACAAGAATCAGTTTGAGCGGATTGATTTGGTTGAAGACGCGGCGCATGACCAACGGCAGATCGACCGGAAAATAGATCAGCACATCGCGGCGATCCATCTTCTGTTCAGCCAGCGCATGGCCGGTCGACGTGTTGGTGCTCAGCACAAACAGCGCCTCAGGATCCTGCTTACGGTGTTCTTCTATAAAGCGCAGCGCCACAAACAGCTCGCCGACGCTGACGGCGTGAATCCAGATGCGTGACCCTTCCGCCAGCCGCGCCGCCGTTCCGCGTCCATAAATTCCAAGCCGCTGTTCGAAATGCCGCCGATAGCCGCCGCGCCGCGCCATGCGCGAGATGAATTTTGGCAACAGCAGCAGAAAAGCGATGGGGAAAAACAGGTTGTATAAAATCCAAATCATCGATGGAGTGTTCCTGTTCGAGGCTCAATGTTCAATTCTCAATATTCAATTTCCAACGGTTGGAAGAATACCTTCTTCAGCATTCATTTTTGCGTTTTTCGGGTTGTTCACGGAAGTGCGTTTTTGAAGCCGCCGATATCTTTCTTTTTAGCATTCCATTCGCCGGACGCTCCAAGGCAGAAGAAGCTTTCCAACGAATGGGGATTGTCGTCTTTGGCAGGCATCGTCTGCCCCGATTTTACGCCCCATCCGCCGTCGGTGTGCGCGCGTTCGCTCCTCACCTGATTTTACCTGAAAAATCCCTTGAGGAGCAAAAAGCGAACACAACCGAACACGAAATGAGTTTTTAAATTGGACCGCAAAACTTGTAATACCATTCACGCTAGATATTCGGTATAAAGTCCGTGAGCGTAGCGTTTGC
>JBAWXO010000257.1:0-3565 GCA_037144035.1 Kiritimatiellales bacterium | reverse complement strand
CGTTTGGCGGACCGTACCTCGGTTTCATGGCGACGAAGAAAAAATATGTCCGCAATATGCCGGGCCGTATCGTCGGCGCAACCACAGACGGACAAGGGCGGCGCGGTTATGTGCTGACGTTGCAGGCCCGCGAACAGCACATTCGCCGCGAAAAGGCCGCTTCCAACATCTGCACCAATATGCAGCTCTGCGCGCTCCGCTCGGTCATTTATCTTTCGCTGCTCGGCAAACACGGCTTTGCCGATGTCGCCCGCCAGTGTATAGATCGCGCCGGTTATGCTTGGACTCGCCTCAAAGCGATTAAAGGTATCGAGCCGCTCTACGACCGTCCGTTCTTCAACGAGTTCGCGCTGAAACTTCCGAAGGACGCCGGAGAAGTCGTCAGCGACTTGATCAGCGAAGGAATCGCCGCCGGCTTCCCCGCCGGGCGCTATTACGCCGGTATGGAAAATATCCTGCTCGTCGCCTGTACCGAAAAGCGTACGAAGAAGGAAATTGATATTTTGGCCGCTAAACTGGAGTCCGTTCTCTAAGAGATTTACCACAGAGTGCACTGAGGCACAGAGGAAATGGTGATGGAATATCCGGAAAAAGATCTGACTGAGAAAATTATCGGAGCGGCTATCGAGGTTCACAAATACTGGGGGCCGGGGCTGATAGAAAGTGTCTACGAAAAGAGTTTGGCTCGGGAACTGGAGCTTTGCGGAATTAAATATAAACAGCAGGTTGATTTGCCCTTGGAATATAAAGGTGTACAGGTCGGCGACGGACTTCGATTGGATTTGATTGTTGAAGGGAAAGTCGTTGTTGAGCTGAAAGTGGTGAAAGATTTCGATCCCGTCCATGAATCTCAACTTTTGACGTATATGCGAATTACCAACTGCAAAGTCGGTTTGCTGATTAACTTTAATAAACCAACGCTGAAAGAGGGCGTTAAACGATATGTGCTTTAGGACGCCTCTGTGTCTCGGTGTCCTCTGTGGTAGAAAGAGAAAAAAAACATGAAATTGATTTTTGAAAAGAGTTCGCCGGGCCGCGGCGGAGTAAGAATTCCGGAAGACCGGATTTCCGAACATGACATCATCAGTAAGAACCTGCTGCGCGCGGCGCCCGCCGAACTGCCGGAGGTTTCGGAGAGCGAAGTGGTGCGGCATTATACCAAGCTGTCTCGCCTGAACTATTCGGTCGATACGCATTTTTATCCGCTCGGCTCCTGCACGATGAAGCATAATCCTCGCGCCTGCGAAGCCGCCGCGTCGCTGCCGGATCTGTGCGAAACCCATCCGCTCTGGCCGCAGTTGCGCCACGGTGGACTGCTGACGCAGGGTTCGCTTCAGATTCTCTATTCGCTCGAACGGATGCTTTCTGAGATTACCGGTCTGGCGGAGTTTACGCTTCAGCCGATGGCCGGTTCGCACGGCGAGCTGACAGCCGTCATGATGATGGCGGCGTATCACCGTGACCGCGGTAATAAGAAGACGCACATCATTATTCCTGACTCGGCGCATGGAACCAATCCGGCCAGCGCGAAGCTTGGCGGGTTTGACGTCGTTACCATTCCGTCCGACGCCAGCGGCGACATGGATATTGATCTGTTTAAAGCGGCACTTAACGACGAGACGGCTGGCGTGATGCTGACGCTTCCCAGCACGCTGGGCGTATTCAATCCGCGCGTTAAAGAAATCATCAGGGCCGTGCATGAAGTGGACGGTCTGATGTATTACGACGGCGCCAACTTCAACGCGATCATGGGTCGCATTAAACCCGGCGAACTCGGGTTCGACCTCTGTCACTTGAATCTGCATAAATCATTTTCCACGCCGCACGGCGGCGGCGGCCCCGGCACCGGCCCGGTTGGCGTCTGCGAAAAACTGCGTCCGTATCTGCCGATCTCGCGCGTGGCCAAAACCAAAGACGGAACCTACACGCTCGACTATGACTTCCCGAAGAGTATCGGCTACATCGCGCCGTTCTACGGCAACTTTGCCATTCTCGTCCGCGCCTATGCTTATCTGCTTATGCTCGGCCGCGACGGTCTGCGCGCCACCAGTGACCGCGCCGTGCTCAACGCTAATTATGTGCAGGAAAAACTGCGTCCGTATTTTGCGGCGGTCACCAAAGGACGCTGCATGCACGAATGCGTCTTCAGCGGCAAGACGCTGGGCGAAGGTGTGCACACGCTTGACCTCGCGAAGGCTCTGCTCGACCGCGGTTATCACGCGCCGACGATTTACTTCCCGCTCAACGTGCCGGAAGCGATCATGATTGAGCCGACGGAAACTGAAACGCGCGAAACACTCGACCAGTTCTGCGCCGACATGATTGAAATTTTTGAACTCTCCAAAACGAATCCGGATACTGTGCATGCCGCGCCGGTCACCACGCCGGTTGGACGGCTCGACGAAGTCGCCGCCGCGAAAAATATGGAGCTGGTTTACGCGCGTCCGGAAAATGTGGCCTAAGAGAATTTAGAGACGACCGGATTAAAAGGAAGAAGCGTAGGCTTGATGAATCCCGGAAGTTTCTTGCGGCGGATGGGGGGGCGTATTCTGCCTAGGAGTAGCGTAGATTATTAATAAGGCTGGGCCGGAATTCAGGGCGGGACTCGTCTTTTGTAGAAACCAGAAAACTGGATAGGCAGAGCCGGCATTTCATGCGTTTGGTTTTCGGGAAAACCGCACGTTCAAAAGCAGAGCGGGCAACCCGCTCGGTGGCCAGTCGACGGCAGTATGGGCAACAGGACGTCTGATGTATTTTCATTTACGTTTTTCCCCTATATTTTCCATTGGAAAGGCCTGAAACGCATTTTTAAAAGCGTTCTTTGTAGCAAATCGAATAGCCGTATATATTACAGCGGTAATAATTACCTAAACATTTGCATGTTATAGGCTGTCATTTTTCATTTTTCAACATTAAATTCAAAAATATACGGGTTAAATATAAGGAATTAAGGAGTATAAACGCGATGGTAAAAGAGTTTCAGAGTAAATACGGGCTGACAAACCGCCATCTGGCTTTGCTCTGCGGCTGTTCGCTGGCAACAATTCAAAAATGGCGTAGCGGCAGCGTTCCGATTCCCGGAATTTCTCAACGGTTGCTTGCCTTGTTGGATACTCTTTTCGGCGGGAGCGATGGACTTTGTGAGTTTGCTGAGCGGTTTGCAGATGCCGATGAAACCAACGACGATCCGTCGCTCATCTTGAGTGCTTTCTCCGAACGGGCGGTTCAGATTGTCCGTGGCCGGGAATTTTCCAGAGCAGCCGAGGCTCTGAAAGAGAAATTCCAAACCTATTTTGAATTCCTGCCGGATATGGTGATTCTGGTGAAGCCCGATGGAACGATCGCCGGGGTAAACCGGCGGTTTGAGGAGCAGCTGGGCCGCCGCCGCGAAGAGGTGACAGGCGTATCCTTTGACGGAATTTGTCCGGCGGATTCGCTAAAAACGGTCCGGCTGGCCATTGAGCGCGCCCTGCGCGGGGCCAGCGCCGTATTCACTCTGAATCTGCAACACCCTGCCGGGTATACCGTTGGGGTGGAAGCTTCTTTTTCCTCGGTTCGTCAGGCT
>JBAWXO010000256.1:0-3573 GCA_037144035.1 Kiritimatiellales bacterium | reverse complement strand
TCCAATACGATCTCACCGCACAAACCTTCCGCTATGCAGTCGACATCGACGGAAAATGGAGTGAGCCGATCCCTTTCGAAATGCCACTTAAAGAAAATATATCATCACTAGCTGTCGCCGTTATGGCCGATCCGTTACGAAGTGGATTTGATCTGCGCCGGATCGATGCAGAGCTGCAATAACTCCAATAGAAAAGCGGACAGGATGAATGTGTTAATTAATAAAACAGCAGCGTATGAGTGATAATGGCGGCAAACGAACGGAATGGGGTGGGGGAGTGCGTGCACCGACTGCTTCTCGCAGGAAAGGTGTCCTGTGAATATCCCTGCTTGAACCCCCGGGATATTTTCGAAATTCGCACCTCAGTGAAGCTTTGAAAGAATTATTGTAGTGAAAAAGGAAATCCTATGAGAATTAACCGCCGTTTTGTCTCGTCGATGCTGGCATCGCTAACACCACTTTTGAGCTATGCAGACGCTGGAACTGCCGCGCGGCTATTGCCCGCCGGTGCCTTTATGAAGGTCGTTTGCGTGGCTCCTAATGGCAATGACTCGGCCGCCGGAACCACGAACGCTCCCTTGGCTACGCTGGAACGGGCCCGCGATATGGTTCGTGAAATAAACACCAAAATGACCGGAGACATCCTTGTGGCCGTTGCGCCGGGCGACTATTTTCTCACGAAACCCTTCACGCTGACACCGGAGGACTCAGGGCGTGACGGGTTCACAGTTCGCTATCAGGGACTCGGGAAACCAGGCTCGGCGCGACTTCTCGGAGGAAATCCGGTCGCCAGATGGGAGCCCGTGGATGGCGTCATTTTCCGGGCAAGAACGAATCCTGGCCACCACGTTCAGACGCTCTATGAAAACGGTCTCCGAGCCCGCAAGGCCCGCTTCCCAAACTATGAATTTGATGCCCGCTTCCCGCTCTCCGGCGCCCGCTACCTGAATGCTAAAGCCGGCACTGACACGCAGCTTACCTGGAGCAAAGGCGATCTCGACCCCATCCGCGACGTCCCTTTCGGGAGCGAAGCTAATCTTGTTTTTTGGCCATGGGGCTATGCGGCCTGGCAAAAGGTGACTCGGCAGATTGAAACCATAGACTTTTCAAACCAGACCCTCACGGTGCCGAGTCATGTAAAATGCCCGGCTATCGGCAAACAGGCCCGCTTCTATGTAGAGGGGGCCAAGGGACTGCTTGACCAGCCGGGAGAATTCTATCTCGATACAAAAGATGGCTATCTCTATTATTGGCCGCGGTTTGGCAATCCGAATATACAGGAAATTATTGCCCCCGAACTGACCCGCATGATCGATATTGAAGGCGAAAGCGCAAATAACCCAGTTCATCATATTGCCATCGAGGGCTTCAGTCTCAATTTTACCGACACCTTTCCCACGATGACTGGCCCTACGCTTTTCCCGTGGGCTGTCGAAACCGGCTACGGCTCGCACGGCGTGCTTCATTTGCGCTACACCGAAAATATTAATCTGCGCTTCAACCATATCAAAGGGGCTGGACTAACCGGCATTTATTTTGACCGATCAAACAAGCGAAACACCATCTACGGAAACTGGATCGAAGATGCTGGAATATCTGGCATCTGCCTTGCCTACCACCGCACGCGTCAACAGTTCCCGGATGACATTAACGCATTCAACACCATTGAGAACAACTTGATTCATGGGCTGGGTTCGATTGCCGTGGACAGCGCCGGCATCAATATCTGGGGTGGAAATGACAACACGGTGGCCCATTGTGAAATCTTCGACGGTGCGCGTTATGGCATATCGATCCGGGGGCCGTTCGTGCAAGGATCCTACGCCGATACCGGCCGCCCGTTGACCGCCAACAATAGCATTTGCAACAGCCTTTTTTACCGCCTAGGTCAGGACAGCGGCGACATGGGGGCAATCCACATGGCCGCCATCAGCACTCCGAGTGTTCGCCCGGTTAACACATTAGAACAGCTTCTAATTTTTGACATTGCCGCCCATCCATCAATGAACGATGTTAAACCCAACGGAATCTTCTTTGACTATCCTGCCGGCGTGACGGATCAAGTGCTGCGCGATATTGAGATCCGCGCTGTGAAAATTCCTTTCCGCACAAATAAAACCGACGTCCGTCATACGTATGACAACTGCAGCTGGCGTGACGGATTTGACACGACCCGCATGCATTACGATCAAATCGGATTGACCGCCGATTTCCCGAAAAATTTCCGTTCACCAGGCGAGGTCGCCGAGGTTTCGATCCGCGCGACTCGTTCCAATGAAAAGAGGGTACTAGAAATCTCGTGGACGAACCCGGCGGACATCGATCTGAAAGGAGTCTGGATCACCACGGAAGGCATGGCGAACACCCGGCCGGTTTTTATACCGACCGGCAGAGAAAAAATCTCAATTCCCTACCCGACCAGCACCCGTTTGGTTGATTTGCGTCTTCAGACGGAAGATGCCAGCGGAAACCGCTCTCCAGGCATTCTGATCCCGGCGGCAGAACGTCCGCAATCGGTGGCGGATCTATCGGCCGATGGTGTCGATACCGGAATAGATATCCGCTGGAATATGCCGAACCAGACGATTGGAGGCTTTCGGATTTCTATTGAAGACCCAAACATTCCTGCGGTTACAGTCGGTGCTGACGCCCGAAATGTACGTTTGAAGGGTCTTGAAAACGCAAAAATCTATGCGGTTAGAGTCGATGTGATTGATGTCGATGGCCATGCCTGGCCAGGCCCTGATATCCACGCTGCATCCGGCAAAGGGGTTCCGATTCCTCAGGATGCCGCTGCCTGGTGGACATTCGACGAACCGGTAATCCGTGAAGGACTCTCGATTGGTGATGCCTCCGGCAATGGCAACACGCTCTTCATTGGCAACGACAAAGCCGAACGGTCCATCGGAAAATTCGATACGGCGCTGCACTTTGATGGCGAAACGGCTTTTGCTCGTGTTCTCGCACCAGAACCGCTTTCGATCGGTACCGGCAGCTACGCAATTTCTGTCTGGATTCGACAGGCCGCAACTAGCAATTTTACGGAGCGGTTCCTGGACTTCGGGGGGAGCTCGTCCCATCCCGGCATTTGTCTCATGGCTAATAATCAGGATGTGCGCTTGATTTTCAATGACGGAGTAAAAAGCTACAGTCCCTATTATCGCGGTCTTTCTATGGTAGGAAATTGGATGCACGTGGTAGTCAATGTCGACCGCAAAAAAGAACTGTCCCTCTATGTCAACGGCGAGAAACTTGTCAGTGAAGACATTTCTCTCAGTGCGGAGCGCAATATCCCCGCGGCTCAAGAATTTTTTCTCGGTCGCTATGTATCCAGCAGTCCGCAATACAATTGGTCCGGCGATATGGATCAGCTTCGTATCTACAAGCGAGCGCTCAGGCCCGAAGAAATAATGGCGCTTTACCAAGAGCGTTAAACCCAGAGTATTTTTCACCTGGAGCGGATTAAGAAAAGCTGTAACCGATCCCGATTCCCTTCAGAGGTGGAACGCGATTGCCGAGCACGTTGATAAATAAAGAAAACGTGCGCGGAGCGCCCGTTCCACCTTGAGAATA
>JBAWXO010000255.1:0-3573 GCA_037144035.1 Kiritimatiellales bacterium | reverse complement strand
GGCGACCACGCCTGGGACGATAAAAACCTGATTCCCCTGCTCGACACCGAGCCGCGTCTGATCCGCCCGGCCAACCTGCCGCCTGCCGCGGAGGGCCGCGGCATGACGACGATCGAAACGGACGGAGGCCCGATTTGCATCATTTCCCTGATCGGCCGCGTTTTTCTGGATCCGGCCGACTGCCCGTTCCGCACCGCTGATCGGTTGATCGGCATGGCCAAAGCCAAAACCATCCTGATCGACTTCCACGCCGAAGCGACGTCGGAAAAGATCGCGCTGGGCCGTTACCTCGACGGGCGCGTCACTGCGGTGCTCGGCACGCACACGCACGTCCAGACTTCGGACGAAGCTCTTCTGCCGAACGGCACGGCCTACATCACCGACCTCGGCATGACCGGCCCGAAAGATTCGGTCATCGGGCGCGAGGTCGAACCGGTTGTTCAGCGTTTTATCACCGGCATGCCGCAGAAGTTTGACACCTCGAAAAAAGATCCCGCGGTTGAAGGTGTCATTCTGGATATTGATATCCAAACCGGCAAAGCACGTTCCATCGAACGGATTCGTGAACGGACGTAGCTTGAGAGGATTTTTTTTATGGAAGCTCTATTAAACCACGTTGAGGCCCGGGTGCTCGGATCGCTGATCGAGAAACAGATCACAACCCCCAGCTATTACCCGCTGACACTTGCCGCGCTGACCGCGGCCTGCAACCAGAAGAGCAACCGGAACCCCGTAACCGCTCTGGACGAAAAGGATGTCGCCCGCGCCATCCTGACGTTGCGCGACAAACATCTGGCTTGGGAAACCGCCGAAGCCGGCGCCCGGGTCATGAAATACAGTCACAATCTATCTCAGAATTTTGAATTTTCTGATCAACAGCTGGCTGTTCTGTGCGAGTTAATGCTTCGCGGGCCGCAAACCGGCGGCGAACTGCGTACGCACTGCGAGCGTATGCACCCGTTAGGCGACAGCGAACAGACGGAAGCCGTTCTCCAGTCCCTCATTGATTATCCTGACTCTCCGCTCGCAACCAAACTCCCGCGAGAGCCAGGCCGCCGCGAAAACCGCTTTACTCATCTCCTGTGCGGAGAAGTTGTCCTGCCGCCGGAATCACTCAAGCCGCAACCGGAACCCGCCACACTTGCCGTCCGCGCTGAAAACGAACGGCTTACCACGCTTGAAGACGAGGTCCAGAAACTCCGCACAGAAGTGGATGCCCTTCACCATCAATTCGCCGAGTTCAGCAAACAATTTGAATAGCAGATGGAAGAGACACGCAAAATCTACAGCGTCGCCGAGTTGAACCGTGCGGCGCGCTACGCGCTCGAAAACGGCATCGGCGAAGTCTGGGTCGAAGGCGAGATCTCGCGCCTGACGCGCCAGCCGAGCGGTCACTGGTATTTCACACTCAAGGATGAAGCGGCCGCCGTCTCCTGCGCTATGTTCAAGCAGAACAACACTGCGGTCATCTTCGCGCCAAAGGACGGGCTCAAGGTTCGCGTTTTCGGGCAGACTAGCCTTTACGAGCCGCGCGGAAGTTATCAACTCATCATCCGCAAAATGGAAGAAGCCGGCAAAGGTTCGCTTCAGGAGCAGTTTGAAAAACTGAAAGCCAAACTCGCCGGCGAAGGCCTGTTTGACGAAGCGCGCAAAAAGCCGCTACCGCTTCTGCCGCAGAAAATCGGCGTGGTCACCTCCCCAACCGGTGCGGCTATCCGCGACATCATCAACGTGCTGACACGACGGTTTCCGAACATTGGAATCCTGCTTGCGCCCGTCACCGTACAAGGCGAAGGCGCGGCGGAAAAAATCGCCGCCGCGATTAATTATTTGAATACGTACAATGACGAAGCAGAGCAAGCGTCCCGCTTGCTTACAAACGAGCAAGCCGCTCGTTCTACTTTACCGATAGACGTTATGATTGTCGGGCGCGGTGGCGGAAGTATCGAAGACCTCTGGGCGTTCAACGAAGAGATCGTCGCCCGCGCGATTGCCGCGTCGCGGATTCCGGTGATTTCGGCAGTCGGTCACGAAATTGATTTCACCATCAGCGATTTCGTCGCTGACGTTCGCGCGCCGACGCCGTCGGCCGCCGCCGAGCTGGCTGTTCCGGTGAAAGCCGAGAAGGAAACGCAAATTGCACGGCTGGCTGCGCGGCTCGGCGGATCATTGCAAAATCAGGTTTACGTTCTGCGTGAACGGATTCCCGGCTTCCGACAAACGATGATTCATGCGCTGATGAACGATCTCCGGCAGCGGCAGCAAAAAGTGGACGAAACCAGCCGAACCCTCGCAACGTGTCTGAAAAATGCGGTGACTTTTCAGAAGCAGCGCCTGCCGAGCCTGCAACAGATAATGACCCATCGGCTGGAAAGCGCGGTGGCGGAACGAAAACAGACTCTGCGGAGGCTCGGAGTGCAGTTGCGCGCACTGAGTCCGCTGGCGGTGCTCGACCGGGGCTACAGCCTGACGCAGACAGCGGACGGCGAAGTTGTACGCGATGCGGGCCGGCTGGAAAAAGGCGACATTCTGAAAACCCGTTTTGCAAAAGGAACCGTTTTCTCAGAAATCAAAAAAAAGGAGGCATAAGTTATGGCCGAAAAAACTGTCGATTTTGAAAAATCGCTCACTCGGCTCGAAGCCATTGTCGAAGAGATGGAAAGCGGAGATCTTTCGCTCGAACAGATGATCAAGCATTTCGAGGAAGGCTCGAAACTGGTGACTCTCTGCTCCGGCAAACTCAACGAGGTCGAGCAGAAGATAGAAAAGCTGGTTAAAAAAGGCGGCACACTGACCGCAGAGCCTTTCAAGCCTGAGGAGTAGCCCTTTTGGAATGAGGTGATAAAGTTATTCTGTATCACCACTTTTCCAGCGCAAATCTTCACTGAACAAAAAGCGGCAATAAGCCAATGGCTTTATCGCCGCACTCTAAAACTTTCCACTTACATGCCGGGGCCGGCGATGTAATCCTGCAGGTTTTTGATCAGGAACTCCTTTTCATTCACCATATATTTGACGATGTCGCCGATAGAAATCACTCCAATAACCCGGTCGCCTTCCATCACCGGAAGATGACGGATGCGTTTGTCAGTCATCAGGTTCATACAGCTTTCAAGCGTCGTATCGGCTGTCACTGTAGTGAGATCGGTGGACATCATATCACTCACCTTGACGTCTTTTCCGCATCCGTCTTTCAGATAGATTTTGCGGATAAAGTCGCGTTCTGAAAAAACACCAACCAGCTTGTTGTCTTCCATGACCAGCACAGTGCCCGAGGATTTTTTAGCCATCTTGGCAACGGCGTCGCGGATCCCGGTGTCGGGGGATACAGAAATAATTTCTTTGCCTTTTTTCTCGAGCAGCTTACTTACATTGGCCATGTGACAGTCCTTTCTGTTGAAACAAATCGCATCTCGATCTCGCGGAATCAATTATAGCGGGTCGTCCTCTCAGCGGCAAGCCTCGATCCTTACAGTACACCGGCCGCTCTCAGCGCCTTCTGCAAGGTTTCTTTATCTGCGGCACTCATTTCACAGAGCGGCAGGCGGTAAACCTCTTTGATTTTCCCCATCA
>JBAWXO010000254.1:0-3575 GCA_037144035.1 Kiritimatiellales bacterium | reverse complement strand
CCGCTGCCCGCCGGAACTGTCCGCCGACCTGGTGGATCGTGGTATGGTGCTGGCCGGTGGTGGTGCATTGCTGCGCGGACTCGATAAGCTGATCGCTGATAACACCGGTTTGCCGGTGCATATTGCTGATGATCCGCTGAGTGCAGTAGCCGAGGGAACCGGTGTGGTTCTGCACGAAATCAACTTCCTGCGTAAACTCTCTGAAACCCGCGGCTAGTCAACGCGCGGATTCCTGTTTCTTTCGTCCCTCCGGGTTCTGATATACGGACCGGAACGGGGCTATGTTGGTAGAGAGAAACTTTTTTAGATGGGCGGCGGCGGCGGTGGCACTGCTGTTGCTTTTCAGTTTGCCGGGCGGTTGCACCGCCCGGATCAAGGGCGTTTTTAAAGACGCACTCACGCCGCTGCAGCGGATTTTTATTAAAACATCCCGAAGCCTGAAAGAAGGCGTCAACACCGTCCGCGGTTTCGGCGGCCTGCTGGAGGAAAACAAACGTCTTTCCGAGGAAGTAATTTATCTGCAGGCGAAACAGGTTGATTTGGAAAATCTGGAGCAGGAAAATCGCCATTTGCGTGATCAGCTCGATTTCTACACCCGCCAGAAACATACGCTTATTTCCTGTCAGGTGACGGCCCGCACCATCAGCGGCTGGTGGCAAAGCATGCGGCTGGACAAGGGCAGGGCGCAGGGCATCGAAGCCAACCGCGCGGTTATTTCTCCCGACGGTCTGGTTGGACGAACCGATGCAGTGTCGGCGTACACCGCTGATGTATTACTGCTTTCCGATCCGGCCTGCAAAGTGTCGGCCCGCGTGAGCCGCACCGGTTCGTTCGGTCTGGTGGTCGGGCGCGGCGTGAATGCGCAGGGCTATCCGGTCGCGCGCATGCAGTTCATTCATAAGGATGCGCCGGTGCGTGCCGGTGATGCCGTGGTGACCTCGGGGCTCGGCGGTGTTTTCCCCAAAAATATTCTGATCGGTTATATTGAACGTGTCAGCCTGGAGGAAGCCGGACTCTACCAGATTGCGGATATTATTCCTAAGGCAGTGACGGAACTGATGGATGTGGTGTTTGTCGCCGCCGAAGAGGAAAACGCGGAGGCGGAGGAATGAACCGGCGCTTCATCACACTGTCGCTGGCGGCCGGCGCGTTGCTTCAGACTCTTCTGCCGCCATGGGGCGCGTTCGGCGCGCTGGAGATGCCGATTCTGACCGGGCTGATCATCTGTATTGCCCTGCACACGGATCGTGCGCGACTGCTGTATGCCGCTGTGCTGGCCGGACTGCTGCGCGATGCGTTCTGTCCGGAACCGCTGGGTCTGTCGATCCCGTTTTTTATTGTTTTGGCCTTGTCGGTTCACTGGATTCGCGATGAAATATTCGGCGACATGCCGGCCACCTATGCGGTGCTCGGCGGGGTCGCTGCTGTTTTTGAAACGGTTTATTATGCCGTGATTTTTTCGTTAAGCGGACTGCGTCCGGTTTCTCCCGGCCTGCTGGCCCTGCGGCTGGCCGGCGGGCTGATGGCGGGCATTATTGTTGTTCCATTGGTAGCGCTGATGGTTCTGCATCTGCGCCATTCAACGGGTCATGACCGGAGGCGCGTTGTCTAATGCGTATCCGCCGCACAGATCGTATTTTTACCCCGCGCATCTATCTGCTGATGGGCGGGATGTTGTTTGCTTTTCTGGTGCTCGGGGTTTCCCTCTGGCGGTTGCAGGTGGCAAAAGTTTCACAGTTCGAAAGCCGGCAGCAGATTCAGAGCTTGCGGCGCGTACGCCTGCCCGGCATCCGCGGAAAAATTTATGATCGCAACGGACTCTGTCTGGCCGACAACCGTCCGGTTTATTCCATTGCGCTGTTTCTGGAAGAGATCCGCCGCGCCGGGCCGTGGTCACGCACCATCGACCGGGCCATGGATGTCATCGGGCAGGTGGCCAAGGGGACCGGTCTTCCTCCGGTGATGGATCGTGAGGGCATCTGGAAACATATCCGCCTGCGTCTGCCGCTTCCGTTGGTGCTTTGGCGCGACATTGGCCCGCAGGCGATGGCCCGCCTGTCTGAACGGGGCCACGATATTTCGGGTGTCGATATTTACACAGAGGCTACACGCGTCTATCCGTACAGTCCGTACACTTCGCATTTGCTCGGGTATGTCGGCCGCGCCGACTTCGACACGATGAATGAAGAAGAAACCTATTTCTACCATCTGCCGGAAATGTCCGGGCGGGCCGGCCTTGAAAAACTTTTTGACGACTTTCTGCGCGGCGAAGCAGGCGGCCGGTTGGTGCAGATTGATGTGTCCGGCTATCGCCACAGCGAGCTGGCCCACCAGCCACCGAAGTCCGGCGGCGATCTGCGGCTGACCCTGGATATGGAAGTCCAGTTGCTGGCGCATAAGGCGCTTGGAGGGCATCGCGGCGCGGTGGTGGTTCTCGACCCGAACAACGGCGATGTGCTGGCCATGCTCAGCGCGCCCGGTTTTGATGCCAACCGGTTTGTGCCCTATATCAACACAGCCGACTGGAACCTGCTGAGTAAAGATCCAGCCAAACCGCTGCTGAACCGCGCGGTGGCCGGTGTTTATCCTCCGGGCAGCACCTTTAAACCGCTGGTCGGACTGACCGCCGCCACGCTGAATCCGGCTTCAATTCATACGGTCTATGACAGTCCGGCTGTCTTTCAAATTGGTCAGCGGGTCGTGCATACCACCGGCCACGGCGAAGTCGATATGCGCGAGGCACTGAAACTTTCCGCCAACGTCTATTTTTTCAAAACCGCGCTGGCCTGCGGCCCCGATCCGATCATCCAGCAGGTTCAGTCGGTCGGGCTCGGACAGAAGACCGGCGTGGAAGTTGATTTTGAACAAGGCGGCGTTGTACCGGATAAAAAATGGCAGAAGGAAAACCGGGTCGGCTGGTCGGACGGCGATACCTGCAACCTCGCCATCGGGCAGGGGTATATGGCCGTCACGCCGATTCAAATGGCAATGGTTACGGCGACGATTGCCAACGGCGGCTATCTCTACCGTCCGCGATTGCTTCAGGCCTATCGCGAACGGACTGCGGAAACCTATGTTCTGAATGAAGGAAACCGTATTGGGAAAATGAACTGGTCTGCAGCGGCGTTGTCCACGGTTCGTGCCGGCATGCATGACGTGATTATGGAAAAGAACGGCACCGGCCGCCGCGCCGCGGTCGAGGGTCTTGATTTTGCCGGTAAAACCGGCACCGCGGAATACGGGGTTAAAGGGGAGGGTGCCAAACATACCTGGATGATCGCTTTTGCGCCGTTTGATAATCCGCAATATGCCGTCGCCATCCTCGTGGAAGATGGAGATTCCGGCGGCGGCACCGTCGGGCCTTGCATGAAAGTGCTCATGGAAGGTCTTTACGCAAAAATGAAACGGGAAGGGCGGTTGAGCCGTAATCAATATCCAATATTCAATGTTCAATTCTCAACCGACAAGAACACCTTCCAACCCTTGGAACCTGAATATTGTGTATTGAATATTGAACAGTCCGCGAAGCGGGAGGTTCGCTCATGAGCAGAAGCCTGCGCCGTGTTGACTGGGTG
>JBAWXO010000253.1:0-3579 GCA_037144035.1 Kiritimatiellales bacterium | reverse complement strand
TACTGGACACGGCCCCCACCGGACACACCCTGCGCCTGCTCAACCTGCCCGCCGCATGGACGGATTTCATCGCCGACAATAAAACCGGAAGTTCCTGTCTCGGCCCGCTGGCCGGATTGGCGGAACAGCAGAAGCTTTTTGAAAAAGTGATCACGGCGCTGAAAAGCCATGGGAAAACCAAACTGGTGCTGGTCGCCCGCGCCGACATGATGAGTTTGAAAGAAGCCGACCGTGCCGCAACAGAGCTTTATGAACAGGGCATGCGCAATCAATGCCTAATTATCAATGGAATTTTCATGAACGACTCCACTGATCCAGTGGCGGCGGCTTTCACTCAGCAAACCAAAACCGTACTGGAACAGATTCCCGGCACGTTGAAAAAACTGCCGCTGTACCGCGTTCCATTCCGTGCCGCCGGTATTATGGGGATTGCCGCTTTGCGCAGCGTGAGTCGCAATGAACCCGAAGTCGTCCCGAAATCTGTTGCGGCACATTCGCCACTGCGTTTCCCTGACTTGCAGGATTGGGACACTTTCCTCGACGATCTGGCGCGTCCCGGCAAGGGCGTTATTCTGACGATGGGCAAAGGCGGAGTCGGCAAAACCACCATGGCCGCGCTGATTGCGTTTGAACTGGCGCAACGCGGCCATTCCGTACTGCTCTCGACCACCGATCCGGCGGCCCATATCGCCGACGCGCTTGGGAAGGCGCACAAAAACATCGAAGTTGCCCGCATAGACCCGAAAGCCGAAACGTCACGTTATGTTGAAAGCGTGCTTTCCAAAAACCGGAATGTTCTTTCTTCCGAAAACATGGCACTGCTTGAAGAAGAAATGCTCTCACCCTGCATTGAAGAGATCGCCGTTTTCCAGGCTTTCGCCGAAACCGTGGCGCGCGGTCAAAATCAGTTTATTGTTCTCGATACCGCACCGACCGGACATACGCTGCTTCTGCTCGACTCCACGCAGGCCTATCATCGGGAAGTCTCCCGTTCATCGGAAGATTTGCCCGAAGCGGTCAAACAATTACTGCCGCGCATCCGTGACCCGCAGTTTACCCGCATGTTGCTTGTCACCCTGCCGGAAGCCACGCCCGTTCATGAAGCCGCCGAATTGCAGCGAGATCTGCAACGCGCCGGCATTACGCCGTATGGCTGGATCATCAACCGGAGCTTTGCGGCGACCGGAACAGTCGAACCAGTACTGATCGCCAAGGGTCAGAACGAGCTGGTCTATATCAACGAGGTTTGTGAGCGGCATTCAACCCGCGCGGTGCTTTCTCCTTGGATTGGAGAGGAACTGGTCGGCGCGGAAAAACTTTGCAAACTAAAAGGTCACAGTCTGGAAGCGAATGGAATATTGAAATGAAGGAGGATGCTGAAGTGAAACAAAACGACACGCTGAAAATCGGGTTTTTCGATAAATATCTGACCGTCTGGGTGGCGCTGTGCATGGTTGCGGGCGTGCTGATTGGCAAATTTATGCCGGGTGTACCGGCATTTCTAGGACAGTTCGAATACGCGAACGTCTCGATTCCCATCGCCGTACTCATTTGGCTGATGATCTGGCCGATGATGATGAAGGTGGATTTTGCCAGCATCAAAAACGTTGGTAAAAATCCGAAAGGACTGTATGTCACCTGGGCAACCAATTGGCTGATTAAACCCTTTACCATGTTCGGTATCGCCGCGCTTTTCTTCTATGTGGTTTTTAAAGCATGGATTCCCGCTGATCTGGCCAAGGATTATCTGGCCGGGGCCATTTTGCTGGGTGCCGCGCCTTGCACTGCGATGGTGTTTGTCTGGAGTTATCTGACGCGAGGAAATCCGGCTTACACCGTGGTTCAGGTTGCGACCAATGACTTGATCATCCTGCCCGCCTTCGCCCCGATTGTCGCCCTGCTGCTGGGCGTGGGCGGCATCAAAATTCCGTGGGACACATTACTTCTGTCGGTTGGGCTCTTTGTAGTCGTCCCGCTGGCAGGCGGCATTTTGACCCGAGTGCATGTAATTAAGGCAAAAGGGCTGGATTACTTTAACACGTCGTTCATCCCGAAGTTCAGTCATGTAACCATCGGCGGCCTGTTGCTGACTCTCGTGCTGATCTTCTCCTTCCAGGGCGAGGTCATTCTAAAAAACCCCCTGCATATCGTGTTAATCGCCGTGCCGCTGATCATCCAGACGTATCTGATTTTCTTTATCGCTTATTTGGCGGCGAAAAAACTGAAGCTTTCACATGACATTGCAGCACCGGCCGGAATGATCGGGGCCTCCAATTTCTTCGAACTTTCGGTGGCGGTTGCCATCTCGCTTTTCGGCACATCGTCGCCGGTGGTACTGGCCACCATTGTGGGTGTATTGGTCGAGGTTCCGGTCATGCTCACACTGGTGAAAATAGCCAACCGTACACCGCACTGGTTCCAAAGATCGTAAAGCGGCAGATTCAGCTGGCGCGACGGATCAGCCAGATGCCAAGGAATTGCGCGGCGATCAGCGGAATCCATAAAATCAGATTCGGATGGAGTGCCGGATAGTCCGCCAGCGATTTGGCAACCACGATAAAAAGGTAATAGGCAAAAACAATCACCAGGCTGAGTATCATGCCGGTGGCGGTCTCTTTGCGATGCGATTTGACGCCGAGCGGAATGCCGATCAGCATGAAACTGAAACAGCCGATGGCAGTGGAAATGCGCCGATTGGCCTCCACGATCAGTCGTGTTTTCTCAATCAAAAGGTCTTTCTGCGCAAGCATCGGGAAGTCGCGCTCCACGTTGCGGATGCTGTCAATGAGCTGTCCCATCCGCATCTGACCGCGCTTCATCACGGTTGGCTTGCTTTTAAGCACCTTTTCAAAATCGAGCTTGATCGGATAATACTCGGCATTGACGTAGGTGGTTTTGGAAACGTCGTGAGGATCTTTGGCGTCAGGTATTTCAATGCGTACATCGTAGAGCTTCACCGTCAGAAGCCGGTTGGTATTGTCGGCCGCAATATCGCCATTTTTGGCACGCACACTGCGCTTGATTCCACCCGCTTTGTCCAGCTCATAGGCAACCACGTCTTTCACAACAGTACCGTTCTTTCGTCCGACATAAATCATCAAGCCGGGGAAATCGCGAATGAACCGTCCTTCTTCGAGTAAAGTGATCGGTTCTTCCACTCCCGCTGTGCGCAGCAGTTCGCGGCTGGCATATTTGGCGGCAGGCGACACCTCACAGTTGATGTAAACGCAGATGGCACTGAACAGGATCGAAAGCAGAATCAGCGGAGCCGTCAGCCGCCAGAGACTGATTCCGCAGCTTTTCATTGCGCTGATTTCGCTGTCCATTGAAAGTCGTCCAAAAAGAAGCAGTGCGGCAAACAACGTGCTGATCGGCATCGAGAACGAAAGAATATACGGGATATTCAGGAAGAAAAATTTCACGATCAGCGCCGGAGAAATACCGCGCGCCATCAGGTCAACCGCTTTCACCAGCGTGCCGCCGGTCATGACAAAGGTAATGAGCCCAAGCGCGGCCAGAAAAATGACCAGATAGTCAAAAAGGATATAGCGGTTGAGTGTGCGCATGATTTTACTTTGC
>JBAWXO010000252.1:0-3596 GCA_037144035.1 Kiritimatiellales bacterium | reverse complement strand
AAAAAAAACCTGCCCCGCGTTTAATACGGGACAGGTCTATCAAGGGTGAGTGGTATATGTGGCGGGCACATATACCATTATTTTACCAATCGGGAAAATCTCCTTTGTTTACGTGCTTTTTTAGAGTGATTTCAGCCAGGTATAAGTGCTGAGCGGCCTTTTTTCTGGCGGCACAAAAGCTCACCGCCGGGTTTTTCTTGTGGTAATCACGAATAAATTCTTTGGCCACTTCATATTTTTTGAGATACGGCGCCGCCCTCGCTTTACCTCCGGCGGCGGCGGAACGGATTGTTCTGGAACCGCGAAGTGCGCTTGGAATGACCGTTTCCTCAATCGTATCCAACCGGACATCAAGATGCTTTTTGAGTTCGGTGTTACTGATGTCCGGCGGGCGACATTTGGAGCAGTTTCTGGAGCACTCGCCGGAGAAGCCGGTCTTTTCCAGCGAAAGACATTCGCGCAGAGAGACTGAAGCGATGCCACGGCTTCGCAGTAGATCGGCGGCAACGGAATGGTTGGCTGAAAATAAAATACAGCCGACCGTGCGCGGATCGGTGAGCGGCGTCACCGCACTAAGAGTCGCCGGAGCAGAATCGGCAAAACAGGCAAAGACATGGCGAAACTCGCCGTTGTAATTACAGCGCCCGATGATCTTGAGACTCTCCAGCTGGGGGGCTGCGACCGGCGTCAGTTTGAATTCACTGCGCAACGCTTCGCTGACGCGGTCGAGGCCGAGTTGGTGAGCCTGCACGTCTTTCCAGTCGAGCACCAGATCCTCAATGGCATGGGTATGCTCGCCGGGGGGAAATGCGCGGTACTTATGGCCCGACTCCCGGATGGACATACGCACGGACGGATCATCTGGACAGGGAAAGAAATCGGCGCGCTTAGCGGGACAGGGAATCAGGAACGGATGAACGGACGGGAAGGCCTTCCCGAACATCCCTTCCCACCAAGCCAGCGGCTCGAGATCGTGTCTGCATTTAATCAGCTTTCTGAATGGAAATTCCATGGAGAAAGTCCTCCAAAAAATGGGTTACATAAAACAGAAGTTGTAGCGGACAAAGCCGGGCCGCTGTGCGGCGGCGGGAATGAAGTGTGAAATAAAAGAGCGCCTGCGGATTGGGCGCGAAGAAGTTTTCCAGAACTTCAGTCGTGATGTGATTAGACAGCCTGATTGCCATCGTTAGCTCCTCATTTTAATTTAATGAGATAAAGATTAGCCGACTTTTTTTGGAGTGAAAGACCGGATTTTTCCAAGGCTTTGAATTCGCAGAAGTTATTTTTCCAACCCTCTGAAATAGAAGGATTTCGGACGGGAAAAATATAGTTTGCGGAAAAGCTTGAAAAGCGGATTTGCGGGATTATCGAGCCCAAAGACCGGGGCGAAACCCGCGCGAAGGCGTACATGCGGGGATCGCCGTTTTTTACCTTCCAGTCTTAATGAACGGGGGCAAATCAACCGGCGCGGAGGCGTTCCCCTTTTTCAGTTGCGCCACCGAGCGATTCAGCATTTTCAGCGTGCGCACCGGGATTGCGTCCGGCGAGACCAGCACACGCGGCTCCAAGACATAACTGCCGTTGGAAAGCTCCTTCACGTGAAAATACTTCGCCTTGGCCCCGCGTAAGCTGACGCGGTTCTTGGCATCGGCGGCGGTATCGTATTCCCGAATGATCGAGATTTCTTTGCCGCCGGTTGTGGATTTGGGTATTGCTGTGCTCATGACGGAACGATGGTGGGATTTCCCACGTTTGTCAAGTTGTGGCGCAAGTTGTCATAAGATGCCGGTTTTCAACGTTTACCGTCCCGGATGCTTGTCCGGCAATTTCCTTTTAATCCATCTGGATTTCAGGCATATTATGAGCATGAAAACACTGGTACAGCAAAACCCTTACCTGAGCAATCCCGCCAAGCGGCTTGCCATGCTGACCCATAGCGTCCGCGAGTCTTCTATTTTCGAGGGCGCACGGTGTTTTCATGCCTCCGGTTCCCGCATACGGTCTTCCACGCATGTCCTGAAAAAATCCGCCAAAGGCTGAGTTTCCTGCGAATAGCCTTTGATTACTGCGTTGAGATATTCGATTTTTCTCTTCGTAGAACCGCGTCCAGAAAAGTTGTAAAGCGGGAGCGGATATCCGGCTTGCAGGAACATTAGGTCGGCCAGCCAGCGGGCCAGCCTTCCGTTACCTTCACGAAACGGATGAACCAGTAGCAGTTCGGCGTGAATGGCCGCGACGGCGGAAGAAACTTTTTCCAGCATTCCCGCCCGGCAAGGGGTGAGTTTTTTCAGGAAGTCCTTTTCCAGTGCCGCCATATTCTGCGGGACACGGACTGCGGGAGGCCAGCGGAAACTGCCTTTCTGCATTTCAACGGTTCTGTAGCATCCGGCCCACTCATAAATTCCGTCCAGCCAGTCTTTGTGCATTTGGCAGATCAAACCGGCGGTGAACGGTGTTTCGGCGGTGATAATACTCAAGTAGCGTTCCTGCGCGGCAAGCAAGGCATCGGCTTCCGCCCGATCCATTTCTGTTTTACGAGCGATTCCTTTGAGGTTGCGCAGAACCCTCTTTCCGGAACCGGGCTGCCACTCGCCTTCAATTCCTGTACTCCAATATCTGGAAGGATTCTTTTTCATTTTCTAAAATTCATTGGCTGACCTGTTTTCCGCCGAGACATCCGGGATTCTGGTTTAAATTCGCGGTCAACGAACTCCCTCCTTGTTCGGCGTTCATCGTTCCGGCCGTTTGTATTGCATCAGGCCGAGCCAAGTTGCTGGTAAAGCCAATATATTAGTCGCATCGTCCGTTGGGGCATCGAGATACAAGCGGATCACACCGTCATCAAAATTATTTGTTGAGCAAAAGCCAACAAAATATTCGTTCGTGATCTGAACCTTGAGAACACCAAGTTCCATAGGAAACCTCTTCACCGAAGATAGGCCATTTGTTACGGCATTAAGAAATGGGTAGGCAAATGTTCCGGGATCGCCGTAGCCAAGTGTTCCATCCGGTAATTCGGAAAGTCTCGTGTGTTCTTCGCTGGCTGTAATAGTTCTAGCACCATAGTGAGTAAGCAAATTTGACATGGAATTGAAAAGAACGACCGTGCCCCTGCCGTTGAGAGCAATATCGACATAATGTCGTTGTTTCTCATCTGGAGGATAGTCAGGCAAGTTGAAGGTCATCGTGATGTTATGCACCCAGACCCCATTTTCGTATTCGTATTGCCATTTGCTGCTCTCGGCTTCGTAATTTTCCAACCACGTGGAAGTAACATCACATGGCTTAATATTGCTACCATCCGTCGCATGATCGAGCCACACCGCCCAAAACGTCATCCATCTTTCATAGATTGTTTTCTTGCGAAGCTGCTTCGCGTCGAATTCCACCGGTAGCATCCACTGTGATTGAAGGTGCACGGGCTTGCTGATTGCATCTTGGAAATACCAGTCTGACATGTCGTCATTGCCGAGTTCGGCATACAGCAGGGCTAGATAAAATAGCGGGTAAGGGTTTTCTGGCGACGCTTGGGACGCCTCTTTCAGTTGTTCAATTGCATCGAGAAATGCCTGTTTTGCCTCGTCTTCTTGGTGAAA
>JBAWXO010000251.1:0-3597 GCA_037144035.1 Kiritimatiellales bacterium | reverse complement strand
CTGCCATGTGGGAGCCGGCCGTGTACGAGCAGGCGGATGGGAAGATTCGTCTGTTTGTCCGTAATTTGTTTCATCCGGCCACTGGGGAGCCGCAGTCCGGTCAGTTTCTGTCCTGTGTCGGCCGCGGGGTGCAAAAAGGAACGCCCATGGTGTTTGATGAAGACGCGCAGCTTTGTCCTATGGAGTTGTTCGGGGATCGGGCTGCGGTTGTCAAGTTAACCGCCGGGCGGTTTTTTATGCTGCATCATGATCTGTTTACGTATCAACATAAGTTTTCAGAACGGCGCAATACGGCGCTCTTTTTCAGCCGGGGTGGCGGCGATGATTTTGTGGCTGGCCCTGTGATTACAGCGGGCGATGAAGCCGGTTCGTATGCTCAGGGAATTGAAGCGAACGGCAAGCTTTTTGTGTTATACACAACGGGAAAGCACATTCGGAAGCCGGATCCTGAAACCGTAGAGTTCGATATCAAGGGAGTCTGCATTGATCCGGCGCCGGGTCCGGCTTCCTTTTATATCTGGCCGCGAAACAGATCAAAATTTCCGTATAAGGTGCCGTTTCTCACAAATACGGCTGAAAAAACCTGTGTGGTTTTTGAGCAGGGGGCCTCCGCCGGCGTTGAAACAGACCCCGTCTTTAACGGTACGCTGGAAGCAGAATTCAGCTTTAAAATTACTGAACTGCAAAAAACAGGCGACCTAATACTCTGCTCGTTCGGGGATAAACTGCCGGTCAGAATCGGCGTACCGTCCAATCGGCCGGACGCCCTGTATGCGTACACGGATGCGGGGTGGCAGAAGATCGGCTCGCTGAAACCGGGGGCTTGGCAGAAACTACAGATTTCTTTTCAATCCGGAAAATTTGTTATTACGCTGAATGAAATGACAGCTACGTTTCGCTATCCTGCCAACGGCATGAATCCAAGATTTTATTTGGGGGATGGGTATGAAGTGGATCGGCAGTACCCCAGCAACACCGGTTCGGCCTTCATGATTGATTTGATGTCATTTAAAACGAGAGTTTTAGGCAAGTAAAATAAGGATGAGCCATTATAAAACACAAGGCTCATGATAACATAAGGGCTCTCTTCCAAGCCATTTTCTTTATACTGGCTTTCTTTTCGGCGGAGGCCGGCCAAACCTCAACGGCCATGCCGCTCGGGTCGGCAGTTGCAGTTCCGCAGTTCTGGATTTCACCGACCGGCAATGATACCACCGGCACGGGCACGCAGGCGGAACCTTGGGCGACCCTTTATAAGGCGCGCGATTATATCCGCTTGAATCATCTGAATGTGAACATGTCGAATGACCTGGTTGTGAATATCACTGCGGGAGAATATCTCCTTGCGAGCGTTCTCACTTTCGTTCCGGCTGATTCGGGAAGCAACGGTCATTATATTATCTACAAAGCGGTCAACGGTCCGGGCTCGGTGAATCTGACCGGGAGCGCTGATGTAAACGGCTGGATGCGGTCCGCAGGCACTATTTGGAGAGTTTTTGTTGGAACAAACAAGACGGTTCTAACGATGTATGAAAACAACGCGCGCGCGCGGCTGGCGCGTTCCCCAAACTACGTCTTCAACGCCCGTTATCCCCAAGCTCAGGCTCCCTATCATCTATCCGTTACCGGCGGTGTTGTTGTAGCTGGGGCCGTCACCAATGACTGGCTGCAATACAATCCCGGTGAATTCTCAATTTCAAACTTCACGAGCACAGCCCAGGTCGTATGGTGGACTTTTGGCGGGTATCCTGATTGGGGTATGGAGGCGTCTGCCCTTGTCTCGAATGACGCAACGGCCAGTAAATTCTACCTGTCCAACTTTCCGCTTAGCGCTTGCTCAAGCTTAGACCGGTATTTCGTGGCCGGGATTCAAAGTTTTCTGGATGCGCCGGGCGAGTTTTTTTACTCGAAGCCCGACGGCTGGCTTTACTATTACCCGCGGGCAGACGGGAATCCCGATGCTCAGGATATGCGTATACCGCTCTCTTCTTCGCCGGTGCTGATTTCGGTTATCGGAAGCGCGCCCGGCATCCGTGTCCACCATCTCAAATTCGAAGGACTTGCTCTGGCCTACACGAGTTACGGAAACGCCAACCAAGGCGCATTCAATCTTCAGTCTACCGATCATATCGAGGTGCGTAACTGTCATATCCGCCATGTGGGCCGGGCCGCTATCCACATGAACAGTGATAACGTCTCCAATCTGGTTTACGGCTGCTGGATTGAACATTGCGGCGTCGGCGGAATCTGGGTGCGAAATACCCTCAAGCGAGCCGATTATCCCGACAAGAAAAGCGAGTTTAACATCATCTCCAATTGCAAAATCCATGATCTGGGCGAGGTGTTCACGGCCGCGACATTAACCGCCGGAGTTCTCCTTTTCGATACCAGTGACTGCGAAGTGTCCTATTGCGACATCTTTAACAGCTCGCGGTATGCCATCAGTCTGCGCGGCCATTGGAGCACACAGAACGGTACCGGTCATGAAGACAACGGAATGCATTTTGCGAAGAACAACACGTTTAAATACATTCGTGCCACCGACTGCATGCAGGATAGCGGCGACGGCGCCAGCATGCATGCCGCCCATTGCAACGGCAGCGGCGACCCGCTCGGACGCGACAATATCAATTACTGGAAGAATATTCTGATTTCAGGTGCGTATGCAGAGACTTCGATGCACGACTGGGCGCCCAACGGAATCTTCTTCGATCATCCGAGGTCCTGCCTCTACCAGAACATGTCCAACATCCAGATCGGCTGGATTCAAGGTCAGAAGGACACCAACCATCCTAGGAACATCGGCCCTTACCGGGGCAACAACAACCCCCTTACAAATCAAGCAACAAGCAATATCAGCTGGACCAACGATTCCTCGGGAAACGTTTTCAACGAGAGCCTGATGCCATATTCAAAAATCGGCCTGAAACCCGATTTCCCGTTTTCTTATGATTCCCGGGAAACCCTGATAGCGGATGACCATACCCTGGACTATGAGGAATCCGGTGCGGCCTGGGTGGACGCGACGATCGGGGGCCTCTTCAAAGGAGACGGGCGCTACTCTACGAACGGCTCTGCATCGGCTGCATGGTGCCCTGTCTTCCCCTTCATGCGCAATTACGAGGTTTCCGTCTGGAAAATGGGAAACAATACGAACGCCAGTGCTTCAGCCCCATACACCATTTGTTATCAAGGCGGCTCCACCAACGTGACCATCAACCAGCAAACTGGCGCCGGCGGCTGGGTGTCTGTGGGAACTTATCCTTTCGCCGCAGGGCGTGACGCGGCGAATGGCGCGGTGAAGCTTTTTGCAAATACGGCGGATGGCAAAGCGGTTTGCGCGGATGCGGTGAAATTCACCGCGATGGCCCCCTTGTCCGGCGATCAGACCAAATGAAATGAACTAACCACTAATCTTCACTAATCGGCACTAATTCCCCGCAAAACAGATATCCAGTTCGCCGGGTGAGGTCACCCGGCCTGCAAAATCGGGATCCAAAAACTGTAGGCCCAGTCACCCGACCGGGCGTTCTTATACCAAACCCGTATGACATTCGGTACAGGCGCGGCCACCGTCCGCACCCACAGGTTGAACGA
>JBAWXO010000250.1:0-3607 GCA_037144035.1 Kiritimatiellales bacterium | reverse complement strand
TGATACGGCTTCGCCTTTATCACCGCAGTCCAAAGGGGCTCAGTTAATCAGTCGGGAGATGCCGGTGCCTTTTTCGATGCGGCCGACGACAATGGCTTTCTGGCCGGCTTTCTTGAGAGTCGCCAGCGCGGTATCGGCATCAGCGGCGCGGACGACGATGACAAAGCCGATGCCCATGTTGAAGACGCGGTACATTTCTTCGTGGTCAACCTTTCCGGTCTTCTCGATGAACTGGTAGATGGCGGGCGTTTTCCAGGTCGAGCGGTCGAAAACGGCATCGACCGTTTTCGGCAGGACGCGCGGGACGTTATCGACGAGTCCGCCGCCGGTGATGTGCGCCATACCGTGTACCTGAACCTTGTTCATCAAGGCAACGACCGGCTTGAGATAGCTCTGATGGACGGAGAGTAGCACCTTTTCAAAAGTGAGTTTGGTGCCGGGAACGAGGTCGCTCAGTTTTTTTCCGGCGGTTTCAAAGATGACTTTTCGGGCCAGCGAATAACCGTTGGTTTGCAGTCCGGTGGAGGGCAGACCGATGATCACGTCTCCTTTACGGATGGTTTTTCCGGTGATGACTTTTTTCTTTTCGACCTGACCGACGATGGTGCCGACGAGGTCGTATTCGCCTTTAGGGTAGAGGCCGGGCATTTCGGCGGTTTCGCCGCCGAGCAGCGCGCAGCCGTTTTCGCGGCAGGCCTGACATAAGCCGGCAATGACGTTTTCGAATATTTTTCCGGAAAGGGCGGCGGTGCCGAGGTAGTCGAGGAAGAAGAGCGGGGTGGCGCCCTGCACGAGGATGTCGTTGACGCAGTGGTTGATCAAATCCTGTCCGACGGTGGTGTGCCTGCCTGCCATGTGGGCGACTTTGAGTTTGGTGCCGACGCCGTCCGCGCTGGCGACGAGTAGAAATTCTTTTCCGGGCGACTGGAAGAGTCCGCCGAAGGAGCCGATTTCACTGACGACGCCTTTAATATTGGTCGATTTGACGTTCTTTTTGATCCGCTGAAGGGAGTTCATCATGATGTCGATATCGACGCCAGCCTGTGCGTATGCGCTTTTCTTTGCTGCCATAAAATTCTCCGGTTTGGAAGGCGCACAATGTAGCACGGCGGGCGAGGCGGACAATAGAAAAAGGGTTCCAAAAGTTGGAATGGACGCACGGGCGTTCCAATGGCTGGAAAACGGCCGGATAATTTGTTCGATGTTTGAAAAAATGCGCTTTTCAACGGGGGGCGCAGGACGTAAAACCAATCCGCTTTTCAAACCGAGGGAGAATGCAAGTGACAGAAAACGGAAAATGGACGTCCATCCAGTCAACGGAGCTTTACGGCGTTGACAGCTGGGGTGCCGGATATTTCAGCATCTCGGAAAAAGGCGAGGTGTCGGTTCATCCGGACGGCCCCGGCGGTGCGTCGGTCAGCCTGTACGATGTGGCGCGCGGCATTCAGGAACGCGGGTTCGATCTTCCGGTTCTGGTGCGCCTCAGCGACATCCTCGACGCGCGGATTAAGCGGCTCCACGAAAGCTTTGCCAAGGCGATTTCCGAATACAACTATCAGGGCTGTTATCGCGGCGTTTATCCGATCAAGGTCAACCAGCAGCAGCAGGTGGTGGAAGAAATCTGCGTTTTCGGCGCGCGCTACCATCACGGCCTCGAAGCCGGCAGCAAGGCCGAGCTGATTGCGGCCATGTCGTTCCTGCAGGATCCCGAGGCCTATCTCATCTGCAACGGCTATAAGGATGAGGAGTTTGTTGATCTCGGCCTCTATGCGCTCAAGATGGGACTGCGCTGCGTGTTTGTGATCGAAATGCCCTCGGAGCTCGAACTGATTCTTGAACGCTCTAAAGTACTCGGCGTACAGCCGATTCTCGGTATCCGCATGAAACTTTCCACGCAGGCCAGCGGCCATTGGACGGAATCGGGCGGCGAGCGCAGCGTGTTCGGCCTTAACACCGCGCAGGTGATCGATGTGGTTGACCGTCTCCGCCGGGAGAACATGCTCGACTGTCTCAAACTGTTGCACTACCACCTCGGTTCGCAGATCCCCAATATTCGCGACATCCGTGAAGCCATCAAAGAGGGCTGCCGCATTTATGCCGGACTGGTCGAAGAAGGTGCGCCGATGGGTGTGCTTAACCTCGGCGGCGGGCTGGCGGTTGACTACGACGGCTCGCACACCAACTTCACCAGCAGCTGCAACTACACCACGGCCGAATACTGCGCCGCAGTTATCGAAGAGGTGATGAGCATTTTGGACGAGAGCGGCACGGCGCATCCCGTCATCATTACTGAATCAGGCCGCGCCACCGTTGCCTATTACTCCATTCTGCTTTTTAACGTGCTCGATGTCAGCCGCTTCGAAACTCACGCACTGCCCGAGAAGCTGCCGGAGGACGCCCACGAACTGCTGATCAACCTGATGGGTGCTTATACCTCGCTGACAGCCAAAAATGTGCAGGAGTGCTACCACGACGCCATTTATTACCGCGACGAAATTCACGAGTTGTTCAAACGCGGCGACTTCTCGCTGCGCGACCGTGCGCTGGCCGGGCAGATCTACTGGCATATTCTCACCCGCATCGCCGGACTGATCCGCGGTATGCGCTATGTGCCCGATGAATTCGAGCATCTCAATAACGCGCTGGCTGATATCTATTACGGCAACTTCAGCCTGTTCCAGTCACTGCCCGACTCGTGGGCGATCGATCAGCTCTTCCCGATCCTGCCGATCCACCGCCTCAACGAAAAACCGACGCAGGAGGGCATTCTCGCCGATATCACCTGCGACTGCGACGGTAAGATTGATCACTTCATCGACCTGCGTGATGTCAAACGCACCTTGCCGATGCACACGCTGAAAGACAACGAGGACTATATCCTCGGCGTCTTTCTCGTCGGCGCTTATCAGGAAACGCTCGGCGACCTGCACAACCTGCTCGGCGATACCAACGTGGTCAGCGTACGTATTGACGCCGACGGGCAGGTGCACTACGCCCGTGAAATCGAAGGCGACTCCGTGGCCGACGTGCTCACCTATGTGGAGTATGAGCCGAAGGAAATGGTCCGGCGCGTGCGCGAAATGTCCGAAAACGCCGTGAAGGCCGGGCGGATGAGCGCCAAAGAGCGCCGCGCCGTCATGGACGCCTACGAAAACGGTCTGCGCGGCTACACCTACTTCGAGAGAGAAAACTGAAATTTAAAATTGGAAACTTGAAATTTGAATTTTCCAATCATTGGAAATTTTAATTTATTTCGTGCTTCGGATTTCGAAATTCGAATTTAAGGAAAAGCGATCCGTTCATGAGCGAACTCAACCGCGCGGCCTCCCGTGGAAAGTGGTCGAGCCGGCGGTTGTCGATCTTGAATAAGCCCAGCGCGGAACTTATGAATGAAGATCGGGTGTTCCGTTGCCGTGAGCTATTTTAAGCAATGCGGCTAAAGCTCCAAGCGCTTCAACTACTTTGCCTCGATCCGCTTCAAAGGAATTGGTTAGCATTGGTGAACCTCACATTGATCGCTGTGGAACCGATTCCATCATTTCGATCGGAAACTATAGCACTTTCTGTTCAATTTGTCGCAACAAGGCAGGCGGGACGCCTGCGATAC
>JBAWXO010000249.1:0-3608 GCA_037144035.1 Kiritimatiellales bacterium | reverse complement strand
GGTAGTGCCAACGTATGTCCGTGCTATTGATTTTTTGGTCCGGCAGGTTACGAATCGTACTGCTAAAGATGTGCAATCGTTCAATATCGGCTCGATGTTCTATTCGTTTCCGTCCAGATGGATTTTGGGCGATGTGCGCGCCACGGTGCTGTCAAAGAACAAGCCGGCGTTGATCTATGCCGCTCAGGTGGAGATCAAAGACGCCTTTCACCTTTTGGCTGACGGGCAGTGCAGTCAGGTAAACATTCGCGAGGTTGAGGCGTCTTGTGGCCAGCTCAAGGTGCGCGGCGCTTCATGCGCCGTGGATTTGAGTCAATCGACGAACGGAATTTCCTATCAGGGAAACATTTTTCTGGCGCAGGTTTCGCAGGAGCCGTTCAGTGTGTCGGACGTAAAGATGGATTTTTCCGGCAATAAGCAGTCGGTGACGCTGAGTAATCTGACGGCGGCGGCTTACGGCGGGAAGCTGTCCGGCGCGGCGGTTTTCAAGGTTCCGGCGAGTTATGATGTGGTGCTGACTCTGAAAGAAGTCGATTCCGGCGAGCTGGAACGTGCCATGGGCGGAGTTTTCCGCGAACTGGGCGGGAAACTGTCCGGACAGTTGCACGTGGCGGGATCCGGCCAGCGCATCGATCTGTTCGATACTTCATGGAATATGCCGGCGGGCGGGGCGGTCAGCGCGACGCTTCTGTCTTCGATCGCGCGCTACATCCCGGATTCGGTTCAAAAGAAGCGGATCGATTTTTTGATCCGCTCCGGAGGAAAGCTTGCGGTAGAATCCTTTTTGTTTACACTGAAGAACGATTCGCCTGACCAATTGAGCGGGCAGATCGGTTTGAAGAGCCGCGAAGCGAATATGGAACTGAATGTGACGCATGAGATACGGGTGGACGCGCGGATTGATTCGCTGTTGCAGGCCTGGCAGGCGGTGTTTAAGTGAGGGCGTAAGGTGGAAGGAGATCGAATGAAATATATTTTATTGGTGGCCGTGCTGATGTGCTGCGTCGGATGCACGGTGAAGGCGGTGGGGGATCCCAACCGTCCGATTACGATTAATGCTCACGTGACCATTGATATCAAAGGGCTGGAGAAGACGGCTTCCAGCATCGAAGATTATGTCAGCAGTGGAAAATAAAAAAGGAACCTCATGAAAAAGATATTTACGGTTTGTTTGTTGATTTGTGCAGCGGCAGCCACGGCTCCGGCGCAGGCGACGTATGACATCAAAGAGATGACCCTGACGGTGAAGTCGGCGCTCGACGGCCGCAAGGCGCGTTTCGCTGAGCTGAAGGCGCTGAAAACGCAACGGGTTGTCGGTGAGAATAATCACGGCTATATTCAGGCGCTAGCGGGCTGCGGAAAATCCGCAGAGTCGCTGATTGCCTCTGAGAATAAAGATCGCAAGCTGGTTTATGAGGCGATTGTCGAGCAGAACAAACTCGACCCGGGATCTCTGGCCACGGTTGAGGCGGTCTTCGGACGCGTTCAACGCGACAAGGCGGAGCCCGGCGAAAAAGTTCAGGATCCTTCCGGACGTTGGAATTAAAACAGTGCCAGAAAACCGCCATTAGTTAACAGGTCGACGGCGACTTTGATGACGATCTTTTTGACGGGTTCCGGAGAGTTCTCGGCTATGAGGCAGGGCATGTGGGCGTCTTCGGGGAAGAAGACGAGAAACTGTCCGGGGCGCAAGGTAATCTTCACGGGGGCATTCTCCGGAGCGCGGTAAAACTCTGCATCTTTTTCCGGATTGTACGGCTCGCTGACGGTCAGCCCCTGCTTCGGAAAAATTTCGATGACTTCCTCGCCGCTCAGCAGCACCTGAATGTCCACATATTTGCGATGGGTTTCGAGTTTGGCTGCGGCGCGGGGTTTTGTTTCGTAGCAGTCCACGCCGGCGAACAAACGGTCGCCCTGAATCACCCGCTTTCCTGTTTCCGTTTCCGGCGTGAGCGTTTTCAGAAAATCGAATGCGGCTTTCCAAGCCGGGCCGAAGGGATAGAGCGAATGGTTTTTTATGGAATCGGCAATCATGGTTATCCTTTGATGATCTGTTGCGGGGTTACAGGGTGAACAAAAATGGCTTTTCCGTTGCGGACAGCGGGACAGTTATTCTCGCAACCTCCGCAGCCACGGCACTTTTCCTCGATCACAATCGGGCAGGCGATATCGCCGTTCATCTGAGTCTTGAATGCCTGATAAGGGCAGAACTCATCGCAGACTAGGCAGTACTCATTGTCAGCCCATGCCAGACACTTATCCTTTTCGACTTTGGCCGTTCCGATCTTAATGTTCCGCTTCGTTTTTTCAGTCAGCTTGCGAATGGCGCCGGTAGGGCACACTTCCGTGCACCGGGTGCAGAATTCATCACAAACGCCTTTGTCGAAGAAAAGTTCCGGCATGAATAGTTCGCTTAGTCTTCCCCCCGCTTTGACGCGGATGATTTTTTCGGGGCAGGCGCTGACGCAGGCGTAGCAGCGTGTGCAGGTGGCGGCGAACGCTTCGGTCGCGCCGGGCGGCAGAACCGACGGTTTGGTGGAACTTTTTCCGAACCTTGGAAGAATCAGCGCCGCCGGAATGCCGATGCCAAGTCCGGCGATAAACTGCCGGCGATCGCGGTTAAAAACCCGCTTGGTATTTTTGATATTCACGAGGTCAAAACAATAGCCGAGCGGGCAGAAGTGAGTACACCACACCTGCGGCTGAAAAAAGCTGAGCAAAAGAAAGAGCGGAACCAGCAGTCCGGGAACCCACGCCGACCCCGCGCCGATCCGGCTGAAGGTGGAGAGCGGATCGAGAAAGAGCAACGCGGGCAGGCCGATCGCGGAGGCTGAAATGACGACCCAGAAAATCAGCGCGTTCAGACGGACAGGCAGAACTTTTTTCTTGAGGCTGAGCTTCTGCGGCAGGGCGTAGATTGTGCCGAGAGGACAGAGCCACTGGCAGAAAAACCGGCCTTTCCAGACCGCCAGCGCCAGCATCGCCAGCGAAGGAAGCCCCCAGAAGAGTCCTGCGTACCACGAGCGCTGTGCAATTGACTCAGCAACCAGAACCAGCGGGCTCAGCGCCGGAACAATGCGCTCCATCCAGATCGAAAGCGGCCCGCCGATGGCGAAAAATAAAGCAGCCGCCAGCAGAAGCATGCGGGTAATCAAGCGGGCTGTTTTCATGAGAAAATCCTTCTAACCTGAGGTGGACGTGCAGTGTATCGGAGTTTTTTTGAGGGCTGAACAGGAAATAATTTTTATTTTTCTAAAATAAACTGGCAACCTCTTTTTCGATCTTGTTTTTTCAGCCTCTTCGCGGAAGTGCGTTTTAAAGGGAGTTGAGTAATGCCGTTTCCGCATGATATTCGGTACATGCGCGAGCTGTGTTGTATTCTGATGATTGCCGGCGGAGAAGGTGTGCGTAGTAGTGGCGCAGTCCTGAATGCGTGCGCGGGGAGTTTGGTTGTATGTCGTAGTGCCGCAGTCAGGCACGTTCTTTCGGGGGATAAATTCAGGGGAAGTGAACACAATAATATGTTGTAAATAAACAAGTTGCGACTAAAAGCGAGGCTCTTCGTCACTTTGAATGGATAAACATGAAATAGAAGAGGGCATTTTTAC
>JBAWXO010000248.1:0-3629 GCA_037144035.1 Kiritimatiellales bacterium | reverse complement strand
CCGCGTGATACGCGATGGATGCGCGGCGGGGACTTTGGAACCGAGGCGGATGGTGCGGATGTGTTCAATTTTCCGAACCTTGGAAAGCAGTTCGTCGAGTTCGTTATCGGAAAGCGTCAGCGGGTCGCCGCCGGAAACGAGAACGTCGCGGATTTCGGTATGCTCTTCCAGATATTGGAACCAGCGCGGCTGGTTTTCAGTATTGTTTTCCAGCGCTTTGCTCTCTGCGCCATGCCCCCTGCTCCCAATGAGACGTCCGCGGGTGCAGTAGCGGCAGGTTACGGCGCAATCAAGCGTGGCGAAAAGAAGCACTTTGTCGGGATAGGTGTGAACAAGGCCGGGCACAGGGCTGTTCATTTCCTCGCCAAGCGGGTCGGTCAGCTCGCCGGGCATCGGCGAACAATCGTCGAGCAGTTCGACGGTGCGGCGCAGGGGATGATCCGGCCCGAGAGAATCGATCAAATTCCGGTAGTATGAGCTGAGCAACCAATTTTGGAGACGGTGTGACATAATGGGTACGATAATTCATTTGCAGGTCTGCTTCTATTCAAATTATGATTCGTCTGATTTTTCTTTCTAGTCTGGAATGGAGTTCCTTAATGAAGTGCCCGAAAAAAACTAAAGTGACCGCCGACATGATCGAAGAGCGCACACTATTTCACCTGCGCTACAGTCGCGGCAAGGATATGCGCAGTGCGACCGATTTCGATAAGTTCTGGAGCTTTGCCCATGTAGTGCGCGACTTGGCCGTCGACGGATTCACCATCACGCAACGAACATATCTCGATAAAGACGTTAAGCGCATCTATTACCTCTCGCTGGAGTTTCTGATCGGCAAGATGCTTGAACAGAACATTCTGTCCCTCGGCATGATAGCCGCCGCACGTGATGCATTGAAACGACTGGACATTGATTTACAGAAGGTGATCGATCTGGACATCGAAGCCGGGCTGGGCAACGGCGGGCTCGGACGGCTGGCGGCCTGCTTTCTAGATTCAATGGCCGCGATGGAACTGCCTGCCTACGGCTACGGCCTGCGCTACGAACACGGCATTTTCCGGCAGGAGTTTGAGGACGGATGGCAGAAAGAACGTCCGGATAACTGGCTGGAGCTGGGCTATCCTTGGGAGATGATCCGTCCGGAATACACAGTACCGGTGTTTGTCTACGGACGCATTGAAAACATTTCGAGCACCCACCGCGGGCGCCATCCGGTCTGGACCGATTGGCAGATGTTCAAAGCAGTGCCGTACGATATTCCGGTGATCGGCTACGACAACAACACGGTGAATATGTTCCGTCTCTGGAGCGCGCGCGCCGATGAAGGCTTCCGCCTCGACGTTTTTAATCAAGGTGACTACATTCGCGCGGTTGAAGAAAAAAACTGGGCTGAGAACGTCACCAAGGTGCTCTACCCGTCCGACAGCACCACGGCAGGCAAAGAATTGCGGCTGATTCAGGAATACTTCCTCTGCAGCTGCTCGATCCGCGACATCATTCGCCGCTTCCAGAAAAACCACAGCAACTTCAATTCGTTCGCGCAGAAAAACGCGATTCAAATGAATGATACCCACCCCGCATTGGTAGTTGTCGAACTGATGCGTATTCTGTGCGACGAAAATCATCTTCCCTGGGAAAAGGCGTGGGAGATTACCGTGAAAACCTGCGCCTACACCAACCATACCCTCCTGCCCGAAGCGCTCGAAAAATGGCCGGTCGAACTGCTGGAGCGCGTCCTGCCGCGCCACCTGCAACTCATTTACGAAATCAACCACCGCTTTCTGCAACGTGTGGAAATGGATCACCCTGGCGACACCGGAATAATCCAGAATGTCTCGCTGATTGAAGAAAATGGAAGCCGCCAGGTCCGCATGGCCAACCTTGCCGTTGTCGGCAGCCATAAGGTCAACGGTGTAGCGGGACTCCATTCCCAGTTATTGAGGGACCGGGTGATGCCGGAGTTCAACGAAATTTACCCGGGGAAATTCATCAACATCACCAACGGCATCACTCACCGCCGCTGGCTTCTGAAGTGCAATCCTGAACTTTCAGATCTCATCACCGGAAAAATCGGCGAAGGCTGGATTAAAAACCTCGAAGAGCTAAAAAAGCTCGAGCCGTTTGCGACCGATAAAGCGTTCCAGAAAGAATTCATGGCCATCAAGCGCCGCAACAAGGTGGCTCTGGCTCAGCACATTGAAGAAACGCTGCATGTGCCGATCCACCCGGAATCGCTCTTCGACGTACAGGTCAAACGCCTGCATATGTACAAACGGCAGATGCTCAGCGCCATGCACCTTATTGCGCTCTATCAGCGCATCAAAGCCAACCCTAAAGCCGACATTGTGCCGCGCACCTTTATATTCGCGGCCAAAGCCGCGCCCGCCTATCACTTGGCCAAACGCGTCATCAAGCTCATCAACTCCATCGGTGCCGTCGTCAACCACGACCCAGTCGTCGCAGGCCGCCTCAAAGCCATATTCCTGCCAGACTACAACGTCTCGCTGGCCGAAAAAATCATTCCGGCCGCTGACCTGTCCGAGCAGATTTCGACCGCAGGCAAAGAAGCCTCCGGCACCGGTAATATGAAACTGGCGCTCAACGGTGCGCTCACCGTCGGCACCTGGGACGGTGCCAACATCGAAATTGCCCAGAACGTCGGCGAGGAAAATATCTTCATCTTCGGTCATCGCGTGGAGGAACTCGAAAAGCTTTCCCGTGAGGGCTACAACCCGTGGAGCTTTTACGACAGTGATCCTGAGCTACAAAAAGTTCTCGAAGCCATCCGTATCAACGCCTTCGACCCGACCCAATCCGACCTGTATATGGACATTTTTAACGAATTCACCCGCCACGGTGATCCCTTCTTCTATATGGCGGACTTCCGGCCATACATTGAAGTGCAACAGAAAATTGAAGCGCTGTTCCGCCAGCCGGACGTCTGGGCTGAACGGGCCATTCTGAACGTCGCGCGCATGGGCTGGTTCTCCAGCGACCGAACCATCCGCGAATACGCTGAGAAAATCTGGAACATAAATCCGATCTGTATTCCCGCCCCGGGATCGGTCGAGGACTGATAGACAAAGCCGCAGAACAGCCTATGAATCAGGCCTTTTTCACAAAGAAATGTACTGCGTCTTTAACATGGGTATCGGTGCGCACCTCTTCGTTCGAGCCAAAGTCGCTTACGCCGTCATGTGCGTCCTCAAAAAAACGAGCGAAAAACCTATTCTTATCGGTTGCCTCGAAAAAGGCACCGGTGGGCGGCCCCTATAGCATTTAACGGTTGACATTCTGGAAGCCGGTTCTTACGTCAATTTTTCCAATTCGTCATTCGTAAGCTTTACGACAAAGCCGTTGAAATCAGCGAGACCCGACACACAGAGAGCGGCATCGATAACGGACACCTCAATCTGATCCTGCTTGTAGCAGTCGATCACCTTCCACGAACCGTTCAGCGGCACCAAAATGGATCCGGGCGAATTTTTAAAGGTGTGAATCACCGCGAAGGCCTCAGCACCGCCAGCAGCTGTGCGAACAACGGCCTGCCAACCCTCCGGCGAGGTGTAGCTAAGTTGTTTTGAGCCACACCGCCGTGACAAGCCGTTTTTGATCGCCCCTTGAACCTG
>JBAWXO010000247.1:0-3639 GCA_037144035.1 Kiritimatiellales bacterium | reverse complement strand
GCCGCCGTCTCGGCGGCCTTGTCTCCATTGCGACCAACTAACTCGAAAGCGCTCTAAAGGGTTGCCTGAGAGCGCTCAAGACAAAAGAACGGATTCAAATTTGTAGGGCGGGGCCGCGACCCCGCCGGATTCCGCGATCATGGATCACGGCTACAATGAGGTGGAACGCGATCGCCGAGCGCGTTTCCTTCTGCGGCGGACAAGCTAAACCTGTCCGGCGGTCAGGTTCCACCTTGAGAACACCCGAGGCCGCCGACCTCGGACTCCTTCCGGTCTCCCTCCGTATCTCCGTACTACTATCCATCAACTTCTTGTTTTTTCTGCACGTTTTTCATGCAGCTATATTCATAAGCTGTTCTGTATTAGCGGATGACGCAGCCAGCAGCAACTTTGCGTCCTTTGTCTGTGAGTTGGTAACGGAGGATGCCAGATTCTTCAATCGGAAATCAGCAATCGGAAATCAAAAATTTGGTTGCGGCTATGCCGCGCTAGGTGTTCTGTGGTATAAGCTCGTCCCGTGATTTCTTCAGACGTCATTATTATCGGCGGCGGGGCGGCGGGGATGTTCGCCGCTGCGGTTCTGGTTGAAGAAGCGCCGGAGTTAAAAGTCCTTGTGTTGGAAAAGGGCGCCAAGCCGCTGGCGAAGGTGCGCGTTTCCGGCGGTGGTCGCTGTAATCTGACGCATCAATGCTCTGACATCCGTACCTTCGTTCAAAACTATCCGCGCGGCGGCGCGGAACTGATCGGCCCGTTCCATCGCTTCGGCCCTGCTGAAACGATGGCGTGGTTCGAGGCTCACGGCGTTCCGCTGGTGACGCTCGACGAGGGTTGCGTTTTTCCGCAGTCGGATACTTCGGAGGATGTCATCAATGCGTTGCTCAAAAGCGGCGCGAACAGTCGAACGAACTCGGAAGTGTCCAATGTCCGGAAAACTTCGGAAGGTTTTGAATTACAACTTAAACAAAACCCACCCCGTCCGTCGCTTTTCTCCGGCCACCCCTCCCGTGGAGGGGGGCTTTTTAAATCCCCTCCTTCGGAGGGGTGCCCGCAGGGCGGGGTGGGTTGTTGTCAGCTGTCGTGCCGAAAGTTGCTGGTTGCGACCGGCGGCGGCGCGTTTATTGAAGGCCTTGGCCATACGATTGAGCCTTGCCTGCCGTCGCTTTTCACTTTCAAAACATCGGACAAGGAATTCACCGCACTGGCGGGAATTGTGGCCGAAGACGTCCGCGTCAGCGCGCCGGGACTGAAGGCCGAAGGCGCGTTGCTGATTACGCACGGCGGAGTGAGCGGCCCGGCGGTTTTACGGCTTTCATCGTTCGGCGCGCAAACATTGGCGGAAACAAAATATCGTTTTGACATGAAGATCAACTTGCTTCCGGTGCAGAGCTAGTAACAGGTTTTCCAAACCTTGGAAAAATTCCGCTCCGCGTCGCCGCGTAAGCAGGTCGGAACGTGTTCGCCGGTCGGCCTTTCTTCCAGACTTTGGAAACTGCTGGTCGATCGCGCCGGCGTGGACGAAACCCGCGAGTGGGGCGCGTGTCCGGTCAAAGCACTGCGGCATATCGCGGCGCAAGTCAGCGGCTTTGTCCTTCCAATCACTGGAAAGAATCCGCATCGCGAGGAGTTTGTTACCTGCGGCGGCATTCGGCTGAAAGAGGTTGATTTTCAGACGATGGAAAGCCGTCTTTGTTCCGGCCTTTATTTTGCCGGCGAAGTGCTCGATATCGACGCACTGACCGGCGGGTTCAATCTGCAAGCCGCCTGGACGACCGGTTATCTGGCCGCGCAATCACTGCGGAGATGATCTGGTAAACTTCAGCGCTTCGGTAAACAGGGACGGATTCTGCCGGTGAACATTGATGTCGTTAAGCAGTTCTTCAGCAGTTTGGCATTTGGCGGATACGATTTCGTTGTTGAGGCGGTAGACAGCAAGGCCGGAGGGTGTCAGTTCGTATTTTGCGAAGACATATTTGTTTTTTGAACCCTCCGTAGCACCCAATAGTTCCAATTGGATAAGGCTCAGACCTGCGGCTTTTATTTCAAATCCTTTAAAACAGAAAGCATTACTGCTTGCGCCATAAGTGACGAAGTAATCTGTTCCGGATGTCGCAATCTTCATCGAAACCGTTTCTTCGTCAGCGGGCTGCCCGGCCCAGGTTCCTGCCAAAGCGGGGTTGGCGTCAGAAGAGGCTGTCTGACTCAGCGGAATTTCGTAGTCGCATCCGGCAAGGAGCACCAGAATAACAGACAATAGTATATTTTTCATTTTGGGGCTCCGGAGTTTATTTACGGTAGGCTGTATTCCTTTTTCATCCAATCGAGGGCTTCGTCGGCCAGCGGTTGCGGCAAGACCGCCACAGTGCCATCATAGATTCCGACGTAGTGCTTCGGAATCCGGTCGATAACGTATTGTCCCTGAAAGAGCGTGTTGTCGCGGTCGCTGTTGCCGAGCAGTACATAGGCTCGCAGGGTCGGATTTTTGCTGAGGAAGTTCAGGGGAATGCCGGCTTTTTCAAAGCCGCGGAAGTCGGGATCCAGCAGGATAATTCCGGCAACGGGGCGCAGGGTGGCAAATATGGCGGACGGAACTCTGCCGGTGATGAAAATCCGCTCTTTGTCTATCCGGAACTTTCCGGTCGCATCGTCAAACGAGGCTAGAAAGTTTCCGTTCATCGTCTTGCCGATCTGCTGTTGCGGGGCATCGCGCAGAATCACGACAATCCATTTTTCTTTGCGGACACGCTCCTTGACGCTGCCCCAGAGCGCGGGCGATTCCAGAAAAAGACATTTATAACGCCGGCTGTCCGATTCGTGATAGCCCGGCGGGATGTAAACATCATATCCGTGTTTCCCTTGTACAGGACGGATGGATTCCGGAAGAGTTTCCCAGTTTTCAGTCTTGTTGTACTCGCAGTCGATCTGGATGACGCGGTTTTCGGGATAGAGCAGCTTTTGTTGTTCCTGTTCCGCCTGCTTTACCGCCCGGAACTCCTTGACTTTGATTGCACGTTCTTCGGCCTGCCGCACGTTGGCCTGTGAAAGATTGGCTTTAATCACCACGCCGTTTTGCAGAGTGACTGTACCCGTTTTGAACACAAGGATTTCTTTTCCATCGCGCTGCATGGATCCGGACGATTCGCCCAGCTCCGCAAGAACTGCGGCACGAGTAGCTCCTTTTTCGATGGCTCCGGCCGGCAGATGGATTAAAAGAAGTCCGAGAAACAGGAGTCTTTTCATGGTGCGGAGATTACCGGACGGATTCCGGAAAGACAATCCGCGAACGGTTGACTTCCGGCGGCAGATCGCTTACAAGCCCGCACAATGAAATCCACTCTTCCGCTTGTTTTTGTGCTGTCTCTGATGCTGGTCTGCGGCTGTTGCAACTTTCAGCAACTGGAAGGCAACGGGTCTGGTGAAAAGTCGGAATGGACGGCCTGTCTGCCGGATGCAACCACTCCGCAAATGGATGAAATCCGGGTAGAGGCTGCAACCAGCGATGTAACGCTGCTTTTCGACCGCGGGCCCTATGGCGGATACACCGCCAAACTTCATAGAGAGTTCGGCTGGAAAATTCCATTCGGGCCCAGTGAAATACCATTAGGCTGACAAAAGCCCCCTTACCCCTTGAAAAACAAGGGG
>JBAWXO010000246.1:0-3646 GCA_037144035.1 Kiritimatiellales bacterium | reverse complement strand
AAAAACCAAATTAAAACGAGGACGTAAGATATAGCATTTGGGATATTCGCTTTCAGTGGCAATGTGCCTATCCCTATGGCGATAAGGTACGGTGTAAGGTTTTCGAGCCAACGCTGCAGAATCTTGTGTTTTGCGGTCATGTTTTCCAATCGAAGTTTTTTGTAGCCGCGATACTCCATCCACTTTAGCTCCAAGTTTATACAAAAAAGAGGTTGGTTAAAAAGCTCAACCCGATAAAAAGTTCAGATTCGCTTGAGCGAAAAGGGGGAAAAGGGGTCACTCATTAGAGGTCCCGGTCAAACACACCCGAGCTATTGCGAGAGAGGCCGGAGGAACGACGGCAAGGAACGAAGTGACTGGCAAAAAACCCTTCCTTAACGATGACAGATTGTTGCCACCGTGCTAAACCAAAAGGATTTTCACTTACGTTTAGTGACGCCATGTGAAATCCTGCCGACATATGGTTACCGCAGTTAGCCGCGGGGATTGCTCAAAGAGTTTTTGCCAGTTCGAATATCCGTTCTGCAAGGTAGAGCGGGATTGAAAGCAGGGTGTATTGAACAGGCTGGCCGGTGGTTGTTTTTAAATCTAAATCCGATTTTGACAGGTTGTTTGCGTCGACGCGCACAGCCAGAGACAGCTTTTTATCGTGCATAAACTGGTGCAACGATTTCATAGAGCCCTCACTGCCGGATTTGACTTCGACAGGAAGAACTTTCCCTCCGGATTCAAGCAGGTAGTCGATCTCTCCCTGCCGTCCGGCAATTCGCTGCCAGTAGTAGAGCTCCGGATCGCCGTTGAACGCCAGCGCATATCGTATCTGCTGGCCGGTAAACTGTTCAGCGAGAGCACCCTGATTGCTGAAAATTATTTGTTTTATTTCTTCCGGCTTCATCCGTGCCAGCCCCAGTTGTGCCGAAACCAGTCCGATGTCGAGAAAGAGTGCTTTGATAAATTTTTCATTCGCTTCAGCCCCCAGTGGAATCCCGTTTCCAGCAGAGTGCTGCACGGTGGAGATGATCCGCGCCATGGCAAGCAGGGAGAGTGCTTTTCTCGTGTCGTGCGACCGGACATTCTGATCCACTTGGCTTAAAACAAACTTATTGCCGAGTTGTTCGGCGACGGAGCGGAGTGTTTTTCTCAATAGTTCGCCGTTTTCTCCATATTTGCTGAAGTCGTCCCGGCAGGTTGCGATGAGATCTGTTTGTACGGTCATGCAGGCATTCATATCTTCCGAAGCAACCCATTTGTTGACGGCTTCAGGCATACCGCCGCAGAGACAATCGATACGGTAGAGTTCCAGACATTTTTTATGCAGGGTCTCATTCAGCGGGCTGGAAAATGAAGCAGATTTGAGTGCTGCGAAGAGCGGGTCGTTTCCGATGGCGCAGACGAATTCGAGGAACGACAGCGGTTCGAGATAGAAATAGCTGATTCGACCGACCGGCATGCTGAAGGTGTGTTTCGCGAGGACAAAATCGAGTAGCGATCCGGCGCTGATCACCGCCAGTTCCGGCAGTTCCTCTTTGAACCAGCGCAGACAGGCGAAAACCTCCGGTGCCGCCTGAATTTCATCAAGGAAAAGCAGTGTGTTTTCCGGCTGAATAGATTGAGCCAGTTCGGCACTGAGATTTTTTAGGATTTTTACGGGATCTTTTTCTGAAAAATGGACGGCCAGTTCTGGAGTGCGTTCAAAATTGATTTCAACCAGTTTCCGGTTTTGTCGTGCCGCCAGATCCCGGACAATCCAGGTCTTTCCGGTTTGCCGGGCTCCTCGGATGATCAATGGTTTTCGATCTGTTTGCTTTAGCCATTGATCCAGACGGTGAGACGCTTCTCTTTTCACGTGTCCTCCAAAACTACATACTCATGATAAATCAAGGTGTTGTATTGTCAATTTTAATGTAAAAACAAAACGTTGTTATTTTGGATGGCGGTCAATTCTATTACAAGTCCTGCGCGTTTACATGTATGAATAGATCAGGTTAGTGCCAATAGGTGCGCACTTCCGAGAAGAACCCCATTTCATGAAATTGATCAGGTTCGTGCGGATTCGGTTGATGGGTATGGTTTTTTCAATGGGAACATTTTCATTAATCCGATTTTTTTATGATCAATAAATATTGATTTTTTATTTAAAATAGATGAATGTGCCCTTATGAAAAGGGCATTCTGGAATGTATTAACCCAATGGAAAAGGGTTCCTGAGCGCAAACCCATGCTGGTTCAGGGCGCGCGTCAGGTTGGAAAAACATGGGTTCTCAAAGAGTTTGGCAGGACGCAGTTCAAAAACTGCATTTTGCTCGATTTTGCCGAGAATAAAGAGCTGAACGGATTTTTTGAGCCTAACCTCAAGCCGGATCGGATTTTGACGGATTTAGGACTTTACCTGGGCGTCGACATCGATCTGGAAAGTACGCTTTTGATTTTCGACGAGATTCAGCTTTGTCCGGAAGCGCTGACATCACTCAAATATTTTTACGAAAAATATCCCGAGGCCTATATTTGTGCATCGGGATCACTGCTCGGGATCGGTTTGTCTGAGCAGAATTTTCCGGTGGGAAAAGTGCAGCGGGAATGGCTGCTGCCCATGTCGTTTTTTGAGTTTCTCGATGCCCTCGGAGAGGAAGCGCTGAGTGCGGCTCTTCGGGTTGCGGCAAACCGGCAGGAAGAGATTTCTCCGCCGATTCACCAAAAAGCATTCGGGTTGTTTCGCGAGTATTTAGTTTGTGGTGGTCTTCCGGAAGTGGTCAAAACCTACATCGGCCTGCGGGATAAGCGGGTGGCGGCGTTTGAGGCCGCTCGATCCCTGCAAAAAGGCCTCGTTGATGCGTATCTGGATGATGTAGCCAAGCATTCGGGGAAACTGAAGGCCGTTCGCGTTGCCGGAGTCTTCCGCAGTATCCCGGAACAGTTGGCACGGGAAACGTCGGGTCTCCGTAAGTTTGTGTTTAAGGATGTGCTGCCCGGAAAATCAACCTATGACGAGCTCGAAGGGCCGATTGAGTGGCTGGCGCAGGCCGGGTTGATTCGTCGCGTGTCGATCTGTCGAACGGTTCGCCAACCGCTTGCCGCGTATACAGACAAAAATGCGTTTATGCTTTATCTGTTCGATGTCGGAATTCTGGGGGCGATGCTGAATCTGGACGCATCGATTCTCTATCAGTATGACTTTGGTCAGTTTAAAGGGTTTTTGGCGGAAAATGCGGTGCTCAACGAACTGATTTCTGGCGGGATTGAGCCGGTGTATACCTGGCGCGAAAAAACAGCAGAGATCGAATTTCTTGTTTCCAGGCAGGGCGACGCCATTCCGGTCGAAGTCAAAGCAGGGGTTAATACCAAAGCGAAAAGCATGCGCGTATTTCGCGAAAAGTATTCGCCGAAACTCGCGGTTTTGCTAACCGCGCAGGGAGCGAACCAGCAAGACAAGAGCCTGCTCCACGCCCCGCTCTATCTTGCTTCCTGTATATTCAACTGATCCGGCAAGCACTCTGATAAGGAGGTGCGCAGATGAAATTAATAATCGAGCTCCCGGACAGAATTCTTCTGGGGGATACGCACATTGCCAGTACGGAGGAAGATCGCAAGGGACTGAAAGCCCGTCTGGAAAAACAGTGGCGCGGAATCCTTCGCCGGTACCGCCCGC
>JBAWXO010000245.1:0-3661 GCA_037144035.1 Kiritimatiellales bacterium | reverse complement strand
ATCCTGAGCAAACGTATGTCGGGTTTTCCACCGATTTGAAGAAGCGAATCAAACAGCACAATGAAGGCGGCTGTCCACACACTGCGAAATTTAAACCATGGGAACTTATTTGGTACAGTGCGTTTCCTGAGAAGCAGCGGGCTCTTGACTTTGAAAAGCACCTGAAATCCCATTCCGGCAAAGCTTTTGCATCGAAACGATTGATTGATCGACCGTTGTAATTCCGCCGCCTTGGCTAAGGCGGTGATCCATTATTTCATCGCTCCAATCTCAAAGCATCGGGGTCATGAGGGCGGCGAGGTTTTCGCGCAGACGGCGGTGGGCCGGACGCTTCTGCCAATCAGCGAGAATGATCTCATCACTGGAGTCGATATCTTCGTGAATGATGCATTTCATGACATCCGTAAATTCGGTGCTGTAAACGGCGAGACAGGTTTCGTAGTTCAGGTGAAGGCTTCGCACGTCGAGGTTGGCCGTTCCTACGAGGGAAAATTCACCATCAACGATGAGGGCTTTGGCGTGCATGAAGGGTGGACGGCGCTCGTAGATTCGCACACCGGCCAACATGAGTTCTTCGTAGAGGGCGCGGCTGGCATAACCTGCGTAAAGGTGGTTGTTTTCTTTTGGTACGACAAGGCGCACATCCACGCCGCGCAGCGCGGCGGAGCGCAGGGCGCGCAGGATATCCTCCGGCGGAACGAAGTAAGGCGTGACGGCCAGGATCTGTTTTTTAGCGAGGATGATACTGTTGAAGAAACTTTCGGTGGCGACGTCTTCAACGGTGGAGGGGCCGCTATTGATGAGGCGCGCCGTGACGGTTCCGGCGGGCTCGACGTGCGGGAAATATTGTTCGGTGAGGAGTGTTTCCGGAGATTCTTCGCTGATGAAGTACCAGTCGCGCAGGAAGGAGTATTGCAGTTCCTGTACGATGGGGCCTTTTGCTTCAAAATGGTAGTCGCGGATGGGGCCGTTTTTGTGGGCCGAGGTGTTTTCATCGTGAATATTGACTCCGCCGAAAAAGGCGCGGGTTCCGTCGACGACCAGCGTTTTGCGGTGGTTGCGCAGGTTGATCTGAAACTGGCGTTTAAGCAGATTGGCCTGTGTCCATCCAGAGACCTCAAAATTCGAAATCTTCCGGGCTCTGAGGAAGAGTCCGCCGAAGTGGGCGAGAGTGGAGCCAAAGCGGTCGTAGAGCAGGCGCACCTGCACACCTTCTTTGGCTTTGGCAACAAGGGTATCCATGAATTCACGGCTGATGGTATCGTTGCCGATGATGTAGCTCTGGAGGTGAATATGGTGTTTGGCACCACGGATGGCTTCGAGCATGCGAGGGTAGGCTTCATCTCCGTTCACCAAAGGGATCAGCAGATTACCGGAGAGGGCAGGATGGTCAGGAATGAGAGCATCGAGCGTCCGGTTGAGTTCACGCTGAAATTCGTTTGTGGATGGTGTGCCGGTCAGGTTATGCCAGTAGGCGCGCGGCGCAGCGGTTTGGGTGCCTTTGCGGGTTTCCAACACATGCTCATCCGCGAGAAATTTCAGGTAGCCGCGGTCACCGACGCGGTCGATGCCGAAGCTGAGATACAAAAGCGGTCCAATGGCTGGAAACGACCAAGCGGTGAAGATCCAGAGAAGAGTGGAGCTGGCATTGCGGCGGCGTTGAAGGCAGTGGAAGGTGATGAGCACGAAGGCGGTCAGATGGAAGATCCATCCGATCGTCCATAAGATGTGCTGGCTCACGTGCATGGAAATCTCAACCGTTCAGCGCATCCCGGATTCCTTTTTCATACAGGTGTGGCTCTAGCAGAAAGGAGTCGTGCCCTTTATCGGAATGCACGGTGATATGCTTGACCGGAACGTGACCTTCCTCGAGTTTCTTCCGGTAGTATTCCTGTTCCTCGGGATAAAAGCAGTAGTCGTCATCAATGGTGAAGAGTGTGTAACGCTGATTCGCGCAGTTTTTAAACAACGTGACGTAGTCCGGTGCTCCGGTGTCGCGCAGCAGATGATAGTCCGACCACGCGGCGATGATCTGCAGGTAGGTGTTGGCGTCGAAACGCCGCACGAGCTTGCGACCCTGATGTAGGATATAGGATTCAAGCGGGGTGCAGACTTTGTACCACGAAAATTCGTCGTATTCTTGCTCCCAGCGGTTCTGGGCGCGCGCTTCGATGAAGTCGAGCGAGACAAAGGTTTTGTGCGAAATCATCCGCGCCAGCGCGAGTCCGCGCACGGGTGGTTCGCTGTCGTAGTAATCACCATTGCGGAAGTTTGGATCGTTTTCGATGGCCAGAATCTGCTCGATGTTGTGGGCGCGAATTAGTGTGGTTGGCTCAATGCCGCAGGCGATGGCGATGAGGCGGTCGGTGATTTGCGGATAGCGCGCCGCCAGATTGGCCAGCAGCATGCCGCCTAGCGACGCGCCGATAGCAGCGTGCAACTTTTCGATGCCGAGATGGATAAGCAGCGGAAGTTGGGAGTCCACGATGTCGCTGAAGTTGATGCGCGGGAATTTCCCGCCGTAGGGTTTGCCGTTGGCAGGATTGATGGAAGAAGGGCCAGTGCTACCGTAGCATCCGCCGAAATAGTTGATGCAGATCACAAAGAACCGGTTGGTATCCACAATCTTTTCCGGTCCAAGGTAGTCATCCCACCAGCCGGTCTGACATTCTGTGTTCCAGCGTTCCGCAGTGCCGGGCACGACGGGATTAAAGCCGGCGGCGTGTTGCGAGCCGGACAGGGCGTGAAACAGCAGAATCGCATTGTCGCGCTTTTCGTTGAGCGCGCCATACGTTTCATACGCCAGCGTGACGGGGCCGAAAGTGATTCCGCTCCGCAAGGTCAGCGTGTCATAGGTGAAGAACTGTGTTTCAACTGTTTTCATAGGTTTAAATGGAATTAGAAATAATGGAATACCGGAATTTCTTCCAATACTCCATCATTCCTTCACTCCAATATTCCATTCTTATTTCAGTGCCTGCTTGAGATCGGCGAGAATATCGTCGATGTGCTCCAGGCCGACCGAAAGGCGGACAAGGCCTGGTGTGATGCCGCCTTCCGCCTGCTGTGCGGCTGTGAGCTGCGAGTGCGTCGTGGTTGCCGGATGAATCGCCAGGCTCTTCGCATCGCCAACATTGGCGAGATGCGAGAAGAGCTGAAGTTTTTCAATAAACTTTTTGCCGGCCTGTTCTCCGCCCTTGACCTCAAAGACCACCGTCGCGCCGAAACCGTTTTTGAACAGCTTCTTCGCGATTTTATGTGACGGATGGCTTTCGAGTCCCGGGAAGCGGACCCATTCGACTTCGCTCTGTTTTTCAAGGAACTTCGAAACCGCCAGCGCGTTTTCGCTGTGGCGCTCCATGCGCAGGGCGAGTGTTTCGATTCCTTGCAGGAACTGCCACGCATTGTCGGGTGACAGACATGCGCCGAGGTTGCGCAGCGGCACCAGCCTCATCCGCAGAATGTAGGCGAGCGGACGGAGCCCGTCGGGCAGATCGATGGCGTAGCGTATACCGTGATAGCTTTCGTCCGGCTCGGAGAGCAGGGGATGCTTGCCGGTTGCCCAGTTGAACTTACCGGAGTCCACCACAATGCCGCCAATGCCGTTGCCGTGTCCGCCCAGCCATTTGGTGAGCGAATGCACGACGATATCTGCGCCGTG
>JBAWXO010000244.1:0-3662 GCA_037144035.1 Kiritimatiellales bacterium | reverse complement strand
TGCACGGCAGCCGGCATCTTGCAAAGCAGATTTATGATGCGGGCGGCGTGAAGCTGGTCGCGGCGGTGATCGTGCTCGATATGGTTGGCGACAAGGATCTGAATATTTCGATTCCGCGCAACAGTTCACGCGAGCTGGTTAAGGAACTGTTTTTTGCGGCTCACGAGTTGGGCGTCCGCCCGCAGTTTGCCCTCGGCGCCGGCTCGATTCTGGACGACCATGTGCCTTTCCAGCTTGCAGGTATGCCGGTGATTGATGTGATCGATTTTAATTACGGCTCCGCGCCGGGTCTCAACGACTACTGGCATACCACCAACGACACGCTCGACAAGCTGTCGGTTAAAAGTATGCAGACTGTCGGCGATGTGGTGTTGCAGATGATCAACAATATTCAATAACCAAGGCCCAATGAGCATTGAGAGTTGATTGTTGAATAGGTCACTGGGGCGGTAACACGCCTTCTTTGACAAGTTGGGCATCCATCGCCGGCGTGAGCGGCATCGGTAGCGGCGGAAGTCCGTTGCGAATGGCATCCATCTGCACATTTTCCAGATGCTTTTTGAGTGCGTCTCCGGTCAGCGTCGGCTGCGGCGGCGGCTCGGGCGGCTGTTGCCGGTCTTCGATTTTCTGTAGCAATGCGCGCCGCCGGTCGGCATAGGAGGATTTGCGGGATGATTGTTCCGTTCTGGAGATCGGTTCGCCGGTTCCGGCTTCCAGTTTGAAAAGGGCCACTTCATTATCTTTGCGGATCATGGCTTCGGATGTCTTTACGTCCGCCTCGACCACTTCAAGTCCGTCCTGTGGTTCTCCGATGCGGAGAATATAGCTTTTCTTTGAGGCCGCATCGACAATGCCGGCTCGCGTAGTACCGTCCGGCCCTTCAAAAAGCATAGAGAGACGAAGATTGCGGGCAAAAGACTGAGAAGTCGGAACTTGTATCATGTCCGCTTCCGGCGGTTCCTGACCGAAAGGCTGCTTGTCGAGGATGGGCTGGTAACGCTTGAAGCCGTCGTCGTCCGCCACGCACAGCGCGACGGCGGGAAGCAGGATCAGGATGGCGAGAGGACTCTTCACGGCTGGAGATTATCCTCCTTGTTTAATTTTCGTCAAGCGATAGGCTTTGCTTGTCACGCTTTTAAAACGGGAGAGATACATGCGAAAGGTTGGTTTCAGTCTGGCGGTCGCTCTGCTGGCAGGCGCGGTTCAGGCCCAGATGCCGCACCGTGTCGCGGTGCTGGTGAATGAGAATTCGCAGAATTCAAAAAAAGCCGCCAATGTTTTTGCGGCGCTGCACGGCGTGCCGGGCGGGAACTTGATCGCCCTGAATCTTCCCGAATCGATCGTAACCGGCCGCGCCGAGTGTTCTCCGTCGGAGTTCATGCAGTATATTTATGAACCCGCGCAGAAAATTATCGAAGAGCGCGGCCTGACCAATCAGGTGCTGGCGTGGGTTTATTCCGTTGATTTCCCGATCCGCGTGGTCACCGCGCCGAATGATCGCCAGCAGATGTCGCTGATGGGGCTGACTTTCACGCGCGGCAGAGTGCCCGCCATGGAAATGATCGAAAAGGGCCAGTTCATCTCGCCGCTCTTTGCCGGGCCGGGCAAAGAGGGCGGGTCGAAAAATCCGCCACGCTCCTTTGATATCTGGCAGGGCGGACTGAAAGAAAAAATGCCACTGCCTTCGATGATGCTCGGCTATACCGGTGTCAACGGCACGGATATGGACATAGTTTTGAAATGCATCGAAAAGGGTGTCCGCGCCCGCCAGAGCGGCGCGAAGACGCCTGTTCTTTTGATGCAAACGGATGATAAGCCCCGCTCCGGTCCGCGCGAATGGCAGTATGCTGATGTGAAAGCGGAAATGGCGCCGCGCGGCGGATCGGTTGTGATCTGCACCAATCAGCCTCCCGCGCAGACCAACCTGATGGGCGTGATGACCGGTGCCGCCATCGTAAAGCCGGCGGACTTCGGCACCTTCGCGCCGGGGGCGTTTGCCGAGCATCTGACCAGCTGGTCGGCTGAATTTCAAAAGGATCAGACCAAATGCACCGAGTGGCTCAAGGCCGGTGCGACGGTGACAGCGGGAATGGTGACGGAGCCGTACAATGTCTGGACAAAATTTCCGCACGCGCGCTTTTTTGTGCATTACGCCTCCGGCTGCTCCGCCATGGAGAGTTTTTATCAGTCCATCCTGAGCCCGGTTCAGGTGCTGCTTCTCGGCGACCCTCTTTCTCAAATCTCCGGACTTCCTGTTGAGATCAAAACGATCGGACTGAGCAGAGAGATATCCAGCAGTCTGGATTCATCGTTTGTTGCCGAGGCGAAATTCCCGATTTCCGCGAAGGTTCTCTACAGCGCGCTGTTCGATGGAAAACAGATCAAAGAGGCCGACAATATTTCACTGATCGAACTGCCGTTCAAAGAAGCGGGTGACGGATATCATGAAGTCCGCATCATCGCGCAGGCGCTTTCTCCGGTGACGCCCGGCGGGTTCAAAGATTTTCCGGTGCTCATCAATAAAAAAGGACGCTCGCTGGCCGTCACCGGCATGACCGATGGCGCACCGCACCGGATTATGGTTAGGGCAAAGTCTGGCGGAAAAGAAATCCCGAAAGAAATATTCCTGCTCCGGAACGGCCGTGAACTTGATCACAAACCATACGTTGATGGCGTCGAACTTTCATTTGACGAACGGACAACCGGAGAGGGTCCGCAACGCATACAGGCCGTTGCGGTTTACGAGGACGGCATGGAAGTGCGCAGTGCGCCAGTGCCGTTTACCATTGCATTTAAAGCCGCCTCTGAATAAAACCTCCGTCCTCATGAAATGGATTTCGAACAGCCCTTCCGACACATGGAACATTGCATCGGAATTTTTAAAAACATTTGAAAAACCGGTGGTGATTGCTCTGCACGGCAACCTCGGCGCGGGCAAAACCTGCTTCACACAGGGTCTCGCGCAGGCCGCCGGGGTCAAAGAGCCGGTTTGTAGCCCGACCTACACACTCATCAGCGAATATCATGGAGCCGTTCCGTTCCATCACATTGATCTTTACCGCCTCGGCGGTCCTGAAGAGGCGTTCGACTTAGGGCTTGATGAATATCTTGAAACCAACGGCATTACCGTCATTGAATGGGCCGAGCGTGCCGCCGAACTGCTGCCGCCATCCACCATTCACATCCGGATCGAGCGCGGCGAAGGCGAGGATCAGCGCATCATCCGCATCGTGGAGAACCCGCTAAAAAAATGAAGGATGAAAGATGAAAGATGAGAACGGAGTCGTATTAGGTATTGAGCTTTCATCACGGCAGGGCAGTGTGGCTTTACTTAGGGACGGCGCACTGCTGGCTGAAAAAACGTGGCTCGGCGAACGGGTGCGCCACAACATACTTTTCCAAACCTTGGAAACTCTGCTGAACGAGACCGGTGTTTCATACAGCGATATTTCGCTCTATGCGGTCGGGCGCGGCCCGGGATCGTTCTCCGGTATGCGGATGGCCTTCGCGGTGGCGCAGGCATTGGCGCTTCCGAACAAAACCGAAGTGCGCGCCGTCAGTAGTGGCGCAGCGTTAGCGCTGGCTGCATCGCGGGAAGGTGCCAAACAAATCGCTGTCGTCGGCGATGCCCGCCGCGGACAACTGTGGTATGGACTGTTTTC
>JBAWXO010000243.1:0-3668 GCA_037144035.1 Kiritimatiellales bacterium | reverse complement strand
GGTTATGCCGACGCTGACCTTCGCCAGGGCCTTCAAAGCGCAGAAGTCCGGCTGTGTAATCAACTTTTCCTCCATGTCCGCCACTCAGGCGCTCACCCGCGTTCTCGGCTATTCCAACGGCAAGGCCGCGGTCGACAACTTCACCAAATGGATGGCCACCGAAATGGCGATGAAATACGGATCGGGCGTTCGCGTGAACGCGCTGGCTCCGGGCTTTTTCATCGGCAACCAGAATCGCGCGCTACTGGTTAAGGAAGACGGCTCCTACACCGAGCGCGGCCAGCAGGTCATCGGCAAAACCCCGTTCCGCCGTTTCGGGGAACAGGAAGAAGTGTACGGCACCATTCATTATCTGATTTCGGAAGCCGCGAAGTTTGTAACCGGCGTGATTGTTCCGGTCGATGGCGGCTTTTCCGCTTATACCGGAGTCTAAGGCGCTCAAATTGTAAAAATTCATTGAAGGAGAAAAAATGAGTGAAGCAGAATCAAAAAAATATTCCCTGCTTGTTGTAACCAGCATGGGGATCCGACTGACGCCTATTGATGCGCAACCCTTCCATTGCAGCGATACCTTTAAGATGCAGGCGACCAGCGCAGAAAGCAACGTCGCCAGTGTTGCTTCCTACCTAGGATTGCCGGTCAAAGTATTGACCTCATTCGTCAAAGGAAGTCCTGTCTCGCACTTCATAAAAGACAATCTCAGAAGCCGTCGCATGGACTTTGAAGGTCCTGAGTTCGAACAAGGCAATCCATGGGGTTATCGTCATCAGATCAACATGGCGGACAGCGGCTTTGGCTCCCGCGGGCCGAGAGTCCATAATGACCGGGCCGGCGAAGTCGGCCGGGAACTCAGCGCGGACGATTTCGATCTGGACCGGATCTTTGCCAAAGAAGGGGTTCGGATTGTGCACCTTTCGGGACTGATCGCGGCCCTGTCGCCCAAAACAAGCAAGCTTTGTCTGGATATTGCCCGTATTGCCAAGAAGAACGGTTCGTTAATATCGTTCGACCTGAACCACCGGGCCAGCTTCTGGAAGGGCAGGGAAAAAGAACTCGCCGTTGCGTTTGCCGAGATTGCTTCCCAGAGTGATATCCTGATCGGCAACGAAGAGGATTTCCAGCTTTGCCTGAGCATAAAAGGTCCGGAGTCCGGAGGCAATGGCCTCGATGAGAAAATCGACAGCTTTAAGGAAATGATCGGCCGGGTTCAGGCCGCTTATCCCAATGCCACTTATTTTGGAACAACGCTTCGTGAAGTGGTCTCAGCCAACAGCCATATGTGGGGCGCGCTGGTCACGGACGGCAAGGAGTGGGAAATTATCAAGCCGCGTGAAATCGGTGTGCTTGACCGCATTGGCGGCGGCGACGGCTTTGTCGGCGGATTGCTTTACGGCATACTCAAGGGCTGGGACGTTAAGAAGTGTACGCAGTTCGGCTGGGCTAGCGGAGCGCTTGCGGCCACGATGCTGACGGACTATGCTCAGCCTGCTGACGAAGATCAACTCTGGAGTATATGGAAGGGCAACGCAAGGGTTAAGCGGTAAGGGCGGAATGCAGCTATTCCCGAAGATTTATAGATAATAGGAGAATACAAATGGATTATGTAGCCCAACTGAAAAAGTTGCCTAAAAAACACGATTACTTCATCGGTTTCGACAGCGACGGATGCGTGTTTGATACAATGGAACTGAAGCACAAGGAATGCTTTTGTCCGGCTTTTATCAAACACCTGGGACTCCAGGCAGTGAGCAAAGCCGCGCGCGAAGTCTGGGATTTCGTCAATCTCTACAGCAAGACCCGCGGATGCAACCGGTTTTTTGCCATTCAACATTCCCGCGATCTGTTGCGGGCCCGTAAAGACGTTCAGATCCGTGGCTTCAAAGTGCCGGAGCTGAAAGAGCTTGATGCCTGGGTCAAGCGCGAAACCAAGCTCGGCAACCCGGCGCTGAAGCTGGAGGTTGAAAAAACCGGCAACAAGGAACTTAAGCAGATGCTGGATTGGAGCCAGGAAGTCAATGCGCGCGTGGCCGATATGGTTTTGGGCGTGGGGCCCTTCCCGTTTGTGATGGACGTGCTGAAGAGGGGACATGAAATGGCGGATATGATCGTGGTTTCCCAGACGCCGCTCGAAGCGCTGGAGCGCGAGTGGGAAGAAAACGGAATGACCCCCTATGTCAACCTGATCGCCGGTCAGGAGCATGGAACCAAATCCGAGCACATTCGTTTTGCCACCGAAGGGAAAGGGTATGCTGCCGATAAAATTCTGAAGGTGGGGGATGCTCCTGGAGATCATAAGGCCGCCAAGGATAACAATGCGTTTTTCTACCCGATCGTGCCGGGTAACGAGGAAGCTTCCTGGGAGCGCCTGGCTAGGGAAGGACTCGCAAAATTCTTTGCCGGAACGTTTGCTGGCGAATACCAGAAGAAACTGCTGGCTGAATTTGATGCGGCGCTGCCGAGTGAGCCGCACTGGAACTAATGTTTAACAACCTAGGGAGAAGATCATGAAAAAAGCAGATATCGGATTGATTGGTTTGGCGGTGATGGGTGAGAACCTCGTTCTCAACATGGAGAGCAAGGGCTTCACCGTGGCAGTGTTCAACCGTACCGTGGAAAAAGTCGACGCATTTATTGCTGGGCGCGGCGCAGGCAAAAAATTTATCGGCGCGCACAGCATCAAAGAATTTTGCGCGAGCCTTGAGCGTCCGCGCAAAGTCATGATGCTCGTCAAAGCCGGCAAAGCCGTGGACGATTTTATCGAGCTGGTTATCCCTTTCCTGGAACCGGGCGACATCATCATCGACGGCGGCAACTCACACTTCCCCGACACCATCCGCCGTACAAAATATGTTGAAAGCAAAGGCTTGCTCTTTATCGGCACCGGCGTTTCCGGCGGTGAAGAAGGCGCGCTGCTCGGCCCGTCCATCATGCCCGGCGGCTCACCTGCCGCATGGTCGGCGGTCAAGCCGATCTTTCAGAAAATCTGTGCGCAGACTGATGCCGGCGAACCTTGCTGCGAATGGGTCGGCGAAAACGGCGCAGGGCACTTCGTCAAGATGGTGCACAACGGCATCGAGTACGGCGATATGCAGATGATCTGTGAAACCTACCAGATGATGAAGGAAGGTCTCGGCCTCTCGAACGACGAGATGCACAAAGTATTTACCGAGTGGAACGAAACGGAACTCGATTCCTATCTCATCGAAATCACACGCGACATTCTCGGCTACAAGACCGAAGCGGGTGAAGCGGTGCTGGATAAAATTCTTGATACCGCCGGACAGAAGGGCACCGGCAAATGGACCGCTGTTGCCGCACTGGACGAGGGTCAACCGCTGACGCTGATCGGCGAGGCCGTTTTCGCCCGTTGCCTGTCGGCCATCAAAGACGAACGTGTGGAAGCATCGAAGACGCTGAAGGGTCCCGGCGTGAAATTCAGCGGCGATAAAGCCGCGATGATCGAAGACCTCAAGCAGGCGCTCTATGCCTCTAAACTGGTCAGCTATGCACAGGGCTACCAGCTCATGCGCGCCGCCGCGAAGACCTACGGCTGGAACCTCAACAACGGCGGTATCGCGCTGATGTGGCGCGGCGGCTGCATCATCCGTTCCGTGTTCCTCGGCAAGATCAAGGAAGCGTTCGACCGCAACCCCAATCTGTCCAACCTG
>JBAWXO010000242.1:0-3674 GCA_037144035.1 Kiritimatiellales bacterium | reverse complement strand
CTCTCACTCCTTCCCTCAGCATCCCACGCGGGCACGGTCAAGCCCTCAGAGGATGAGCCGGAGGCATCATTGACGATCCCTGATGCCTGGGAGCCCGAAGTTTCGGATGACGGGATTCTTGCGGAATCGCCCGACAATGTGGCCACCGTATTTTTCAAAGTGGGCGCCACGGAAAAAGAGATGGGGACACTGGTCGACGACAGCATCGACTGGCTCACCAAGGAACACGACGTCACGCTCGATGCGGCCTCGAAGTCCGAGAAGAACTTTGAAGACTCGGGCCGGAAATGGAGCCGGATCTCCTGGCGCCGCAACAGCAAGGAATGGGGTCCGGCCGTGGTCGGCTTACTGTTCACTGATTTGGGCAACGGCAAAGTCCTCACCATCACCTACTGGATCTCGAAAAAGGACAGCGAGAAGAACCTCGATACGCTCGGGAAGATTTTCTCCAGCGTGAAGGCCGTCGAGTAGGGCGGGTTAAAAAATGGTGGCCGCCGGAATTGTAGCCGCCCCGCTGTGTCGGGGCGTTCTCCCGGCACGGCGACAAAGCGCCGTGGCAACAAAAAACAAAAACCGCTCGAGCGGGCAACCGCAAATTCCCGCGGGCGCTCAGTCGGCGATTTCGGCGTAGCGTTCGCGGGCCATCTCCAGGCTCAGTTGCGCGATGGCCGCCGAATCCTCCATCATGAGGGCCGTGCGCACCAGCTCCTCGCACTGGGAGGCGTCGAGCGATTGGACCGCTTTTTTGACGCGGGGAACGACCGCACTTGTCGCGCTCAGCTCATCCACCCCGAGCCCGATGAGCAGCGGGGTGAGAAGCACGTCGCCCGCCATCTCGCCGCAGACGCCGGTCCAGATTCCGTTCGCATGCGCGGCATCGACCGCCATTTTGATCATCCGCAAGATCGCCGGGTGGGTCGGGTTGTAGAGGTGCGCGATCCGGTCGTTCACCCGGTCCACCGCAAAGGTGTATTGGATCAGATCGTTGGTGCCGATGCTGAAAAAGTCGACATGCGGCGCGATAAGGTCCGCGGTGAGCGCGGCGGAAGGGATTTCGATCATGACACCCACCGGCAGTTTTTCAGCACAGGGAAGCCCCTCTTTTTTTAACTCCCGCCGGCATTCTTCGAGAATCTCATTGGCCTGCAGCACTTCACTGAGACAGCAGACCATCGGATACATCATGGAGATATTGCGTCCGGCGGCGGCACGCAGAATGGCGCGCAACTGGATTTTGAAAAACGCCGGATTAGCCAGACAGAAGCGAATAGCGCGCCATCCAAGAAACGGATTCATTTCAGGCGCGATTTTTAATGTGGACGAAAATTTATCCCCGCCGAGATCTAGAGTCCGGATGACGACATTATCGGGTGAGCAACGATCGGCGGCTTCGCTGTAAACCCGGGTCTGTTCGTCTTCATCAGGCAGGTCGTTTTCGCTAAGAAACAGGAACTCTGTACGGAAGAGACCGATCCCCTTCGCGCCGTACTTTCCAATGGCTGGAATTTCGGTCGGCAACTCAATATTGGCCGCAATGGGCACGTAGTAACCGTCTTTGGTTTCAGACGGTTTGTCTTTGAGTGTCTCAAGCTCGCAAAGGATGATTTTATGATCTTCGGCCCGCTGTGCATAGGCGAGCAGTCGTTCGGATGTCGGGCGAATAATAACCAGTCCTTTGCCGCCATCAACCAGGATGGTTTCGCCTGAGCTGACCTGCGTGCTGATGTAGTGCAATCCGACAACTGCGGGCACTTCCAGAGCACGGGCCATGATGGCCGTGTGCGATGTGGCGCTGCCCGAATCAGCCACCAGAGCATGTACGATATCGCGGTTCATGCCGGCGGTGTCGGACGGGAAAAAGTCATGCGCAACGGCGATACAGGGACGTTCCAGCTGATCCATGCGGTCCACCCGTTCGCCGGCGAGGTTTTTACTGATGCGGCGGTGACGTCCCTCACGTCGGCGGCGCGCTCACGCAAATAGTCGTCTTCAACACGATTGAGCATTTCGATGTAACGTCCGGCCACGTCGTTGAGCACCACTTCGACATTCCGCTGTTTATCCCGCAGTCCGCGAATCACTTCTTCGACGAAATAGCGGTCATCCACCACCAGCAGGTGGGCATCAAAAATACTGGCGTGCTTTTTGCCAAGCTCGGCGCTGACTTTGTGCTGAAGTTCGGAAATCTGATGACGGGTTTTAATGAGAGCTTCTTCAAAGCGGGCGATTTCAAGCGGCACGTCCCGTTCACTGATGACCCGTTCCGAAACCGCCGCGCCTTCTTGAGCAAAAACAACCACCTCACCGATCGCCACTCCGGGCGAGACCCCGACGCCCTGCAGGACGAGTTCGCCGGAGAGATCTGTGGTTACTTCGGACAAGTTACTCCTCGAAGAATTTTTTCTCAAAGAGCCCTGAGATTTCAGCCAAAGCTTGTTCGGCATCTATGCCGACAACGCGCACACTGAGCTTCGCGCCCTGATATCCTTCGATCGCAAGCAACCCCATGATGCTCTTGGCGGAGACTTCCTCGCCCTTTTTGCCGATGAAAATGTCGCACGCAAATTTACCGGCGGTCTTGACCAGCAGTGCGGCAGGCCGCGCATGAATGCCGTATTTATTGAGCACTTCGATCTCACGTAAGATGACTTTTTCTTCCGCCATTATTTCGCCGCCTTGCGCAGAAAGTTTCCAATCAGTTTTTCATCCAGTTCTTTGGCCGCATCGTGTCCAAGCAACTTCAGTTTATAGTTTAATGCCACCGCTTCAACAATATTTGCCATATCCCGTCCGGAACTGACCGGCAGTGCAAAGTATGGAAACTTAATGCCCAGAATCTCAATTTCGGTAGGCTCAAGGCCTGTACGCTCTTCGTCCGCATCGTTCGTGTAGGGATGCAGATTAATCACCATGTCGAGCATGGCGTCACGCCGGATGGCCGACACCCCGAAAAGACTGGGAACATGCACGATACCCACGCCGCGGATTTCCATATGGTAACGCGTCATTTCGTGGGCGAAAGCCATAACCCGCCCGCCAGTGCGCACCACTTCGGTTACATCGTCGGCCACCAGGCTGTAGCCGCGCCCGATCAATGATAGAGCGGTTTCGCTTTTACCGATCCCCGCCTGCCCCTGAAGCAGAACACCGATACCCATGATTTCAAGCATAGTGCCCTGAATCCGGTCGCGCGGCGCTGTTAACTCCTCCAGCAGCAGCGTGCATTCATTGATGAAGTGGCTGGTGATCATCGCAGTGCGGAACAGCGGTGTTCCGTACTCCTCGGCCAGCGCCCGCAATTCCGGAAGCGGATTGCGGTTGCGGGAAATGATCACGGCCGGAACATTTTTCTCAAACAGTTCTCGCAGACGGGCCGCGCGATCTTCCGTACTCAGACTTTTCAGATAGGTGAATTCCGCCAACCCGAACACCTGCAGGCGGCGCTGGGCGAAATACTGAAAGAAGCCGGTCAGCGCGAGACCGGGCCGGTTAATCGCCTTCTCCTCGATCGGCCGGTCCAGACGCCCCTCGCCCCACACCAGTTCGAGCGAAAGGCGTTCGGCCCCGTTATCCAGCAGTTCTTTCAGTGTAATCGCCACAGCAACAGATTCCGTTTAATGTCCCGGATGGTGATGATGATCCTTCACCTTCTCGTTCAGTTTGCGCAGCTGGCG
>JBAWXO010000241.1:0-3707 GCA_037144035.1 Kiritimatiellales bacterium | reverse complement strand
GAAGAAAATATCCTCAACAGAAGCGCAGTCTGGCTTATAAGTCGCAATCAATTCTTTAATATCTGAATAAATCTCAAAAAGCCTTTTAGGCAAAGGAGTATTTTTGTCCGTCTGAATAGAGCCCGATGAAACAACTGCCATCTCTGACGTATCCTCATCGAAATCCAAAAAACAATAACCTACTATTGCTACTCCAGGGTCTATTCCTAATACTCTCATGGCGCTCCTTGTTCTATCTAAATACATTATATGTTATGATTGGCACTATGAAAAAAATATTAAGCATATTAATTATTTTATTGGTAACAAGTTCTGCCTTTGCAATTGAGTACAAGGATTATTTTGTCATAAATGGGCAAAAAATCTTGCTTGAAGAAGCCGTTACAGAACAACAAAAAAATCAAGGTCTCATGAACACTCAGTGGATTACTGTCAACGGGGCGCGGGAGCACAACCTCAAGAACATCACGGTGCGCATCCCGCGCAACAAACTCACCGTCATCACCGGGCTAAGCGGATCGGGGAAGTCGTCGCTCGCCTTCGACACGCTGTACGCCGAAGGCCAGCGCAAATATGTCGAAAGCCTCTCCGCCTACGCCCGCCAGTTCCTTGAGCAGATGCAGAAGCCCGATGTGGACACCATTGAGGGGCTTTCACCCGCCATCTCGATTGAACAGCGCACGGCAGGCTCCAACCCGCGCTCCATCGTCGCCACCACCACCGAAATCCACGACTACCTCCGCCTGCTGTTTCCAAGCATTGGAAAAGTGCACTGCCCCGGGTGCGGCAAACCGATCCAGCGGCAGAGCGCCGAGAATATTACCGAACAGCTTCTGCAGATTCCGGAAAAAACCAACGTCATGCTGCTCGCGCCGCTGGTGCGCGGACGTAAAGGAAAGCACGAAGAGGTTTTCGCCTCCATCCGGCGGCAGGGCTTCGTCCGCGTCCGCGTCAACGGCGAACTCTGCGAGCTGGACGCGACTCCTGATCTCGACAAAAACAAAAAGCACACCATTGAAGCCGTCATTGACCGGCTGGCGATCGACCCCGCCACCCGCAGCCGCATCAACGACTCCGTCGAACTGGCGCTCGCCACCGGCGAAGGGTTGATGATTGCGATGGTTGAGGTAGGGACGGATCGCCGATCCGTCCGCGGCGCGCCCGGCGGTCGCGCCCTACCCGAGAACAATTGGGAAGACCGGCTCTATTCCGAAAAGAATGCCTGCCTCGACTGCAACATCAGCTTCGAAACCTTCACGCCGAAACACTTTTCATTCAACAGTCCCTACGGCGCCTGCCCGACCTGCCACGGACTCGGCAACATGCTCACCTTCGACGAAGAGCTGGTTGTCCCCGACGAAACGTTGCCACTCGAAGAGAGTATCCACCCGTGGCGGCGCGGCGGACGCCGCGCCATCATCTATTACAAAAAACTGCTCCACGCTGTCGCCGACCACTACGGCATTTCGCTCAGTACGCCGTTCAACGAACTGCCCGCCTCCTTCAAACAGATTCTCTTCTACGGCTCCGGCGACGAGCCGATCAGCTACGCCCTGCGCCGGCACAAAGTACACAAACCGTTCGAAGGGCTCATCCCGAACCTCCAGCGGAGCTACACCGAGTCGGAAAGCGAATTCAATCAGGAGCGGTTGCGCGCCTACATGGGCAATCAGCGCTGTACCGCTTGTCACGGCGCTCGCCTGCGCCCCGAAACGCTCGCCTGCACCGTCGGCAGGAAAAACATTTACGAAATCTGCACGCTTTCGATCGAACAGGCGCAAAAGTTTTTCCAGACTCTGGAGCTCACGAAAGAGGAATCTCAGATCGCCCGCGATATTCTGAAGGAAATTCAGGCGCGCCTCGGCTTTATGATGGATGTCGGCCTCGACTACCTCACGCTTGACCGTGAGAGCGGCACGCTCTCCGGCGGCGAGGCGCAGCGCATCCGGCTCGCCACGCAGATCGGCTCGCGCCTGACCGGCGTGCTCTACGTTCTCGACGAGCCGAGCATCGGCCTGCACCAGCGCGATAACGACCGCCTGCTCGCCACGCTCAAAGAACTGCGCGACCTCGGCAACACCGTCGTTGTCGTCGAACACGACGAACAAACTATTCGTGAGGCCGACTATGTCATCGACCTCGGCCCCGGCGCGGGTGTTCACGGCGGCGAGGTCATTTTTACCGGAACCCCCGCGCAACTGCTCAAAGCCAAAGACTCGCTCACCGCGCAGTACATGCGGCGCGAAATCGAAATCGAACTGCCCGCCGAACGGAATAAAGCCGCCGCCGGGTTCATCGAGATTCGCGGCGCGGCGGAAAACAATCTTAAGAACATCAATGTCAAAATTCCGCTCGGCCTGCTCACCTGCGTCACCGGCGTTTCCGGTTCCGGAAAAAGCACGCTCGTCGACGACGTTTTACGCCGCGCCCTTTACCGCCGCTTCTTCGGCTCGAAAGAACGCCCCGGAAAACACAAGGAACTGCTCGGCGTCGAAAACATCGACAAGGTGATCGTCATCGACCAGTCGCCAATCGGCCGCACACCGCGAAGCAATCCGGCCACCTACACCGGCGCGTTCTCCATCATCCGAGACCTCTTCACACAACTACCCGCTTCCAAAGTGCGCGGTTACGGACCGGGACGTTTCAGTTTTAATGTGAAAGGCGGACGCTGTGAGCACTGTCAGGGCGACGGTCTGCTGAAAATTGAAATGCACTTCCTGCCGGATGTCTATGTCACCTGCCCGCAGTGCGTCGGCAAGCGCTACAATCGCGAAACGCTCGAAGTCCACTACAGCGGCAAAAACATCGCCGAAGTGCTCGCGATGACCATCAACGAAGCGTGCGAATTTTTCGCCGCCATCCCCGGTGTCGAACGCAAACTGCGCACACTCCGCGAAGTCGGCCTCGGCTATCTCTGCCTCGGCCAGTCCGCCACCACGCTTTCCGGCGGCGAAGCCCAGCGTATCAAACTTTCAGCGGAACTGAGCAAAAAGGCGACCGGCCGCACGCTCTACATTCTCGATGAGCCGACCACCGGACTGCACTTCGCCGACGTCCATAAACTCATCCAGGTATTGGAAACTTTGCGCGCTGGCGGCAATACCGTGCTGGTGATTGAACATAACCTCGACGTTATCAAACGTGCCGACTGGCTGATCGACCTCGGCCCCGAAGGCGGCGATCGCGGCGGCAGAATCGTCGTTGCCGGAACTCCAGAAAAAGTCGCTAAAACGCCCGAATCCTACACCGGCAACTATCTGACTGGAATGCTGAGAAAATAGAATTATAGGGGTATTCACTTCGCTGGACTAAGCCTGTATCTTGTGGTTTCTTCCCCTGACCGACAGGGATATTTCCTTGAACCGAACGGGTCCATGGCGACTGCATTCTGTAGCAGACGGTAAAACAGCATTCCCCGCGAACGGGAAGTGCGCCGGTTAAAGCGGAATGTGTATTCGTCGAGATAGTATTCCAAATGCTCGTGACTTACTGCGCCCTGATGTGTTCCGCCAAGCCAACGCTTAAGCAAGCTGGCCAAAGATCGTACCCGAAATTGCGGAGGTCTTTCGATTGCACTTTTTGAATTTGAAAAGGCCGTCTGCTAGTCGCCACGACTCCTCATGGCCGCAAGCCGGGCAAAGGAAGATCTTCGGCCAGCGCAATGATGCCAAATAGTCGCGACACGCTTCTTCGCTTGAAAAATT
>JBAWXO010000240.1:0-3709 GCA_037144035.1 Kiritimatiellales bacterium | reverse complement strand
TCCCCAGATCCAGCCGGTAAAGAGGCAGATGAAAAGTCCACCGAGCGGCAGCATCCAGTTGCAGGTGAGGTTATCCACCAGATCAAAGAAGCTGGCTCTCGCTCCGCCGAAGCAGGCGGCGACCGCTTTTTGAATCGCCGGAAGTTTGTCCCAGTTTTCAATGCTGACGGCGGAGAGTCCGCCGAGCAGGAAGATGGCGATACCGGTGACGATGGCGGCGCGGTGGCGCGTCCATTTTTTCTCATCCACAAAGTAGGCGGTGACGACTTCGAGCAGGCTGATGCCGGAGGCGAGCGCGGCCACGGCGAGCAGAATAAAGAACAGCGTGCCCCACAGCGGCCCGGCGGGAAGCCGGTGGAACACCGCCGGAACAACCTGGAAGACCAGTCCGGGGCCTTCGCCCGGTTCAAAGCCCATCGCGAAGACGGCGGGAAAAATCATCAGGCAGGAGAGCACCGAGACGAGCGTGTCGAGTCCGATGATCCAGACGGTGGAAGCGAAAATGTTTTCATTTTTTCCAAGGTAACTGCCGTAGGTGATCATCGCGCCCATGCCGAGGCTGAGGGTGAAGAAGGCGTGGCCGAGCGCGACCAGTACGCCTTGCGCGGTGAGTTTGGAAAAGTCCGGCGTGAAGCAAAAGCTGACGCCCGCCTTGGCACCGGGCAGGGTCAAGGCGCGTAGAATCAGCACCAGCATAATGGCGAAGAGAAGCGGCACCATGAATTTGCAGGCGGTCTCGATGCCTTTCTGGACGCCTTTGTAGATGATCGCCACGCAGAGCAGCATGAAGACAAAGTGGAAGCCGATCACCAGGCCGGTGCTGCCGATGAAATCCAGATAAGTTGTTTTAGCCTGCGCGACCGTTTCGAAGGTGAGCTGGTTGCTGGCGGCCTTGGCGACGTAGCCGATGGCCCAGCCGCCGATGACGCTGTAGTAGGAGAGAATCAGGAAGCCGGAGATAACGCCCATGATACCGACGATCCGCCAGCTTTTCCAGAAGACCAGTCCGCCGAGAATCAGCGAAGTGATGCCCCAGCCGATGGATTGGAAGCAGAGCAGGGCGATTCCGGTCAGCACCATACCGCCGCCGAGGAAGTGCGCCAGCAGCGAGGCGGGCGGCGTGAGCTGGTTGAAGCAACCGACTGGATTGCGCTGAGTGTGGCGGCCGAGCGTGATTTCGCAGATCATCACCGGAATGCCCACGGCAGCGCAACAGAGCAGATAAACGAGCATGAAAGCGCCGCCGCCGTTTTCGCCGGTGATGTAAGGAAAGCGCCAGATACTTCCCAGTCCGATGGCAGAGCCCGCCGCCGCGAGAATGAATCCCCACTGGCCGCTCCATTTTTCACGTTCGGGGTTTACGCTTTGTTCTTTCATGCGGTTTCCTCTTTCCAGTCGGTGCAGGTTTATGTTTGCGGACAGAAAAACCGAAGTGGCCGAGGTATTGGCCGAGCGCGAAATAGGCACCGTGAACGTAGGTGATCAGTCCGGCCTTTTCGAGACAGAGTTTGCCTTTAGCGTCGATCAGTGCCGAGGAAGCCTGCACGGCGACGACTTCGGCGAGGAACATCACGTGCGAGCCGAGTTCCAAGGTTTGGACGACGCGGCACTCGATATTGACCGGACATTCGAGAACGACCGGGCATTTAACTTTCAGACCGGGCGCAGGCGTCAGTCCGGTTTTTTCAAACTTATCATGATCGCGTCCCGAGACGACACCGCACCAGTCGGTGGTCTTGGTCTGTTTGACGGTGGGAATATTCACCACAAACTCGCCGGTTTGCTTGATGATCTCGTAGGAATAGCGTTCGGGCCGGACGGAGATGGAGAGCATTGGCGGGTTGGTGCAGACACTGCCGGCCCAGGCGATGGTGATCAGGTTGGGCTTCCACTCTTTTGTTCCGCCGCAACTGACCAGCACCGCCGGAACGGGGAAGAGCATGTTGCCGGGTTTCCACGCCTGTTTTTTAATGGACGGTTTGGTCTGCATAGAGAAGCTTTTTAGGCCGGACACGGCAGAGAGGCCAGCAGAAAACCGGCGATTTTAGTTGTTTTAGATTTAGAACATTATAATCTCTTAATGTTTAGGAGGGGCGATGAATAATCGGGAACGGGAAATGACGGCAGAGGTGCTCAAGGCGATGGCGCATCCGGTGAGGCTGGGCGTGATCGAACTGCTGTCGGGCGGCGAAAAAACCTGCACGGAACTTTTTGAACAGCTGGGATGTAGCCAGTCGCTGATGTCGCAACAGCTCAAGATCCTCTGTCAGCAGAAGCTGATTTCCATCCGCAAGGAGGGCACGCAGAAATACTGCGCGTTGCAGAATCCTGATTTTCTGAAACTGTTCGACTGTATGAGCAAACACCTGCGCACCTTTCTTCACTTCAAAGGCTAGAGATAAGGATTCATCATGGCATCGAAAAAAATTGTAATCATCGGCGGCGTGGCTGGCGGAGCCAGCGCGGCGGCGCGCGCCCGGCGGCTGAGCGAGGAAGCAGAAATCGTTCTGCTTGAACGCGGACCATACGTCTCGTTTGCCAACTGCGGCCTGCCGTATCACATCGGCGGAGAAATTGCCGACCGCGACCGCCTGCTGGTTACCACGCCGGAACAGCTTCGCACCCGGTTCCGGCTTGATGTGCGCACACAAAACGAAGTCACCGCCATCCATCCATTGGAAAAAGAAGTCGAAATCAAAAACCTCGCAACCGGAAAAGTTTATCGCGAGTCCTACGAGGCACTCATTTTAAGTCCCGGGGCCCATCCGGTTTACCCGCCGGTTCCCGGCATCGACAGCCCGAAGGTTCTGTCGCTCCGCAACATGGAAGATATGGACCGCATCATCCAATCCTTGGAAGGCAAGTCGCACGCGACCGTCATCGGCGGTGGCTACATCGGTCTCGAAATGGTCGAAGCCTTGCGCCGCCGAAAAATCGCGACCACGTTGATCCAGCGACCGGCGCAGGTGATGAATCTGGCTGATCCGGAAATGGTTTCCATTCTGCATCAGGAACTGAAGATTAACGGCGTTGACCTGCGGCTTAGTACGTCGGTGACTGCATTTGAAGAGACCGCCAGCGGGTTGCGGCTCACGCTGTGTTCCGGAGAAACGCTCGAAACCGGCGTGGCGATTCTGGCGATCGGCGTAAAACCAGAAACCGCGCTTGCCGAAGCGGCGGGTCTCGAACTCGGCCCGCGCGGCGGCATTAAAGTCAATGACCACATGCAGACATCGGACAAAAACATTTATGCCGTCGGCGACGCGGTGGAAGTGGTCGACTTCGTTACCCGGCAAACCGCGCTGATTCCGCTGGCCGGCCCCGCCAACCGGCAGGGACGCATTGCCGCCGACAATATTTTCGGCCGCGATGCGCGGTACAAAGACACGCAGGGCACCGCGATCTGCAAGGTTTTCAACCTCGCTATCGGTATGACCGGCCTTAGCGAAAAAGCGGCCAGGCGCGCGGGCATCGCCTACGAAAAAATCTATATCCATCCCGCCAGTCATGCCTCGTATTATCCCGGTGCCGCGTCACTCAGCATCAAAATGCTGTTCGACCCGCAAACCGGCAAGGTGCTCGGCGCGCAGGCGGTCGGCTCCGACGGCGTGGATAAGCGCATTGACGTTTTTGCCGTCGCCATCCGCGCCGGAATGACAGTTTATGACCTCGAAGAACTTGAACTTTCCTATGCGCCGCCGTACGGCTC
>JBAWXO010000239.1:0-3722 GCA_037144035.1 Kiritimatiellales bacterium | reverse complement strand
CTCCGGACTGCGGTTTACGGCAATCGTTCGGAGTACTTCAGCCTGTATTTCGCTTAACGGCATAACTTCGCGGCGAGAAAGAATCCCGCCTGCCCCCCGTTTTGCCGCAATCCACGGACAATTTCCGGAATATCGGCAGATGTCACCTTCATATCCTGACGCAGATACCAGAAGCATTGGGCGTAAAAACGATCAAATGCCCGTTGCGCTTCACGAATACGAACCATATTCCGCGCATCGCCTGGCGAGAGGGATCTGCGGCTTTTCGCGCCGCCTTTACGTCCGATCTCTGCCAAATAGGCTCTCACTGGGTCAGCAGCATTCATACTGTAATCATCGTAAGCGGGTTATGGTCTATCGGCAAGGATAAACTGTGCGTCGCGAATTAAAACTCCCTGAACCGAAGCGGCCCGTGCGCCGGATACACCAATCTCCAGATTCAGCCCGCCGGCCGGCAGTTCAAATTCCGGTGTTTCCAAGGACTGGAACTGTCCGGCTGAGCGACGAGAAGTTACCGGCGCGCCTTGTGGAAGTCGAAGATAAACCTCCACTGCGCCGGGGGGCGCGGAAACCGCCAGTTCCAATCGTACGCGCGCTTTGACCGGAGCGCCGGTCATATTTTCCAGCAAAAGTTTCCCAGATGCTCCGAGAGCGGCCCAGCCATGTTCAACCACGCGGGTGCGGGGATCTTGAGCATATGGAGTACATATCCAGCCTGCCCAGCGGAAAATTGCAGTTTCGCCGCGGTCCCGCGCTTTTTGAGCAATGTCTTCAGGCGTGCTGTAGTAGATATCCGTAACATACGAATAATCGGTTATCGTCTCATGCGGAACGCCCGGATAAATTCCCAGTCGAATGAGGGATCGCAACGGTTCGTTGCGCAGCTGAATGTGCTGTGTATGAAACTGATGCGGCCACTTCCAAACGCCTTCCGGTTTTTCCCAGTCGTGATGGGCTGACTCGACAAACGGAGCCTCCGGGAAGCGCAGCATAAATTGCTGCTGGCTTTCATGCAACCGCCGCGCTTCATCCGGCCCGTTGCCGTGAACATAAGGCGACGCGCCGATCAGTCCGGGCGTTATATAATATCCCCCGACCCAACGCAGTTCATAGGCGCTTTCCATCAGATAGGGTTGTCCGGGCTGAAGATTTTTATTCAACCACTGCGCAATGACGCTAAAGTCGACCGACTTGGCCGTGAGCCGGTAATAGGACGGCAGATAACACAAGGCGTGAATTGCAATCAAGACCCCTCCGAAGACCAGAGCAATCCCAACTCCAACGCGTTCATTTTTTATCAGCCAGCGAGGCAAAGCCAGCACACCTAATGCAAAAACCACATACGCCAGCGCCGTCACCGGCGAGAAATAACGGGCAGAACAGTACTGTGAATTTTTAGTCGCCACCGTCAGAAGCACCATGGTCAGGAGCATTACCCCCGCCAAGGAAACCATAGCCGGCATTTTTTTAAACCGGACGGACAGCCAGATAAGCCCAAGTGCAAAAAACGACCAAGCCAGCGCGGCCATTATCATCCGCTCGCCCATAAACATTTTAACGACCCCGTCGTTCAGAATCGCAAAAAACGAAAGCGAACTGTGCGAGGCCATATGAGGATTGTCCTGCGTGAGAATACGCACCCAGTACGGCAGAACCGGCAGCATAGCAGCCGCACACATCAGAGCCGCAAAGAAAGCGATCCGCGCCCGAACCGGATCTTTCTGAATAAATAAATAGAACAGCCACCATACTCCCGCAACGGTGCCAGCGCCCGCAAGCAGGAAGGATCCCGCAAAATGACTCAAGCCCAACGCGGCCAGAAAAAGCCACCCCGACAGCCAATTTTTCCAAGATGAGGACGAAAGCGCCTTCGCCCAAAAATACAAGCCGAAGGACGAGAAGCAAAGGACATGGGCATAGCAGTACAATTCGCGGGAGTAATAGATTGGGTATAGAAACACCGCCATAAAGAATCCGGCCATCCAGGCAGCCGTCCGATCCGCGACCAGCTCCGCCAGCTTGAATACGCCCAGCACACTCAGCGTGCCAAGAACCGCTTCGGGGAATCTAAGCCAGAAATAATTTGAAACAATTTTCTGACCCAGCAAATGAATATAGAGATTCTGAAGCACTCCGGCCAGCGGAAGCTGCGCGATTGAAACGCAGTGATTCCAATATGCGAGAAACGTGGTCCAAGGCGAGGCTGACGGCTGGCTGATGTTCAAAAACCCCATCTCGTCCTGCCACAGATCAGCTAGACCCAGCTTCCATAGACGGAGCGCGAGCGCCAGCGCCAGCAACCCCCACAACCATCCGTTTATTTTCTTCATGGTTTTTCTCCGGCACTGTTTTTCAATATGATTTCCAGCGCCGCCCGCAGATCCTTTGCGATGAAATCAGGACGAGTTTCGCTGTGCTCCGCAAACTGCTCAATCTGCTCGATTTTAACTTTGGCCAAAAGAATGGTGCGGCAACCCGCGCGATGGCCGGCTTTTATGTCATTCAATCCGTCTCCGATCATCCAGCTTTTTGACAAATCCAATTGGTGCTCCAGCGCGGCGCGGCGAAGCATACCGGCGGATGGCTTGCGGCAGTCGCACAGCCCCGCATACTCGGAAGAATGGACGGGCGCTTTGGACGGACTGTGCGGACAGTAATACAGCGCATCCCACGCCGCCCCGTCCGGCGAAATTTCACAGGCTAACCGATTATGAATCCGTTCCAGCTCCGCTTCGTCCAGATAACCGCGCGCCACTCCGGGCTGATTAGTCACCACAATCCGCCTGAACCCCGCAACCCGCAACCCATCCATAAAGTCCCGCGCAAAGGGTTTAACAATCAACTGCTCCGCGCGCAACGGTGAATCGAAGCGCCCGTGCGTTTCATCGAACAGCATTTCGTTCAACGTGCCGTCGCGATCAATAAAAACAGCAGGAACCTTCCGATCATCGGAAGTTTTCCGGAGCAGATTTTCCAAGGCTTGGAACCCTTCCGGCTTGCCGATTTCATAAAACCGTTGCGCCGTGGTGTAAGACGCCACGGCATCCTGTTTCACCGCATCGCTCAGAATCACCGCCAGATCAATCGGCAGCGGAGCATCCCGGTATGGTGCGAAGACATCTTTCTTATAAATGGTGACACCATAATCAATATACAGCGCTTCGCCGGGTTGCAGGTGCTTGTCATACCGCACTACCCGTCCGTCGGCGATAATCGTATTGCTGGGATCCCATTGATTCAGATTGCGATAGACCGACATCAACACGGGCGGACGTAACTTCTCCCACGCTTTTGCCATCGCACCAAAATCAAACGGCAGATAGGAGTCCCCGTATAAAACCATGAAGACATCGTCCAGCTTTGACCAGGCATTAAGCAGAGCCCCGCCAGTGCCCAGCAGAGCAGATGGATTCTCCTCTGAATAATCCACCTGCATACCAAACGCGGAACCATCCCCGACATGGCGACGGATCAGATCGCCGCCGTGGCCTACGCATAACAGTACGCGATGTAAACCGCAGATTCGAAGCAGATCGAGCTGATGCTCAACGAATGCCCGATCGGCAACCGGTAGTAGCGCTTTGGGAAGATTCTGCGAGAGAGAACGAATCCTCGTCCCCATGCCGCCAGCCAGTATCACGACCTGCATAGGTATATCACCGGGGCAAGTTGGATTCGTAATCGTCATAAGATGACCAGTCCGCCACCACTCTGGAACCTTG
>JBAWXO010000238.1:0-3722 GCA_037144035.1 Kiritimatiellales bacterium | reverse complement strand
TCGCAGGCGTCCCGCCTGCCTTGTTGCGACAAATTGAATAGAAAGTGCTATAGTGTCCATTAGTGAAGATTAGTGGTTAGTTCATTTCTGTATTTAGGCTAAAACAGCCGATCAAAAGGCCATTCTGGCCCATCCTTTTTGCGACGAATCTCGCGGAGGAATCCCAAGCATCTCGCGTGCCGTATCCACATAGTAACGATAGTTTTCGAGCGGAGTTCCGTTCGGAATACGATGATCCAGCCCGAACACCATACCTCCTTCTTGCATCAGCGGCTGTAGCTTATATTCCAGTTCGGCCAGAATATCGGCTTTCCCTTTACGCAATACATGCTTATCGATGCCGCCTTTCATCGCCAGTTTCTTCCCGTATTTTTTTCGCAGAGCGACGATATCCATACCTCCAGCCGGTTCCATCGGGTACATATTGGTCAGCCCGCATTCCAGGAAAACATTAATGACGGGATTCATATCCCCATCACTGTCCATATCGAAAATCTGAGCCCCATGGGCTTGTGCGGCGTTCCAGACGCTGGAAAAATAGGGTTTTATAAATTCTTCAATCTGAGTCCCTCCTATCAGTGGCCCGGATTTTCCTGCCATGTCTTCGTGTACAGAGAGTTGATCGATGGTGATTTTCCGGGCGAGCCGGCTCAGGATTTCAAGGGAAGTCCGCTCCAGTGTAGCCATTATGTCGTGAATGAGCTCCGGTTCTTCATAGTAGGCAACGCAAAGGGCTTCTTCGCCCATTAACTGACGGGGCTCATCAAATCCTCCCGGAAGACCAAAAACAATTAGATGTCCGCTTTTCCCCAGTTTTTCCGCTTCTTCAATAAAGTTCCAATCAAGGCGAGATTCAGAAAATTCGTAGTGCGGTTTGATCTTCAGCCAGGAATCCATGTCTTTAACAGGATAGGTCAGCGGAAGCGAAATCGATGCAAACTGTTTACACAATTTCGTGGTTCTTCCCATCGGATCGCGTTCAATACGGTATTCAGGCGTGTCTTCCAAAACAACCGGAGCCAGCCCATTGAAAAATCCACCCGCGCTGATTCCAACTGTCGGAACATAATCAAAATCGAAGGCGGAAAGGTTCAGTTCGTTTTCCGTGGCCCCTTGTGCTTTCCACTCCTCAGGAAGGCCGGTTAGCAAACCCATCAGCTCACAGAACATCGGGCGTTCAAATGATTTCCATGTCATAATGTCTAGGTATGTTTTTTTATGAAACCGCATAATACATTTTCTTTCTAGGAGATTCTAAAGTAACACATTAACAAAGGGAGTGGCGCGGTTAACGCCCCCCCCTTTTTTTCGTCACAGTAGCCTTTTCAGCTTTTGATGTTTAATAGTTGAAATCCAAAGATAGAGTGTTGCCGCTCGGGTCTTCCAGGGTAATGACAGGAGAATCATAAGTGGAATTATATAAATAGTTTCCGGAGTAAGTCACCGAGATATTCAACCCGAAATTAGCGCCGTTAAGCGTTGGCATTGCGCCGTCAGTATACATTTTTAAGACATCACCCGCTAATGTCGAATAAGTGACCTCAGTACCGCTTTTACTAAAAGTGCTTGCTTTAATCGCGGCCTGAAAGGCAGAGAAGCTAGCATAGTCGCTCGCTTTAGCCGCCTCAAGGGCGCAAATGGTGTTGTCATCACTGAAGTCTATCTTCAAGGGGTCGCCATACCCCGGGCCATCTGTAGTCAAAGAATAAAAGCCTGCCGAAGTAGCCTCAATAGCCTTCACAGCAACATACACAGAACCATCCATATTTTTTGAAAAAATCCAATAATCAGTGGTGCTGTCAGGCCCGACACGGTAGGTCCTGAAATCATCCGACATCCAGCAGAATAAATCGGGCGTTCCCGGAACCATTTTCTGCCTCTTTATAAGCATCCCGCCTTTACTACCTATCGCGGTCAGTTCACGGTAACCGGATACTGTATTTGTCGGCGAACCGCACTGAAAGTATACTCGGCTGTAAATAGAACAGCTTGTAACAAGCCCCATCCATTGGTTTTGACTAATTAGCAGCGTATAATTCGTACTTGAGGCTTGGTCATTGATGGAAAAACCACCCAGCACATAATTCGAAGTGCAGTAAGTAAAACGTCTCATATCCGCAGGCCATTTCAGCGTGTACCACGGATCACCATCCTTGATAATGTGTGTACCGCGAGCCGGTCGCCTTGAAGTGTGGGCATAACTGCCCTTGGTTTGAGTCATTAAATTCGACACCACGCTCGGACAAGAATATCCGGACATTGCCGCTCCGAGATAGGTCCTGTCGGGACTCGCCTTCGGGAAAGTTGCCGGATCATTCGCAAACAGATGCGTAAAACCAGGCATATAGTGTACATCGGGATTATAGGCCCATGAATCTTTATACACCCTCGTCAAACCGCCCCCGCGTATACCGTGGAACGAATCGATTGCATAATCTCCAAGATAAAGGCTGATAAATTTGTCAGCCTGAGATGAAATCTCCGGATCCTCACTCAAATCCCGCAGATTAAACAGGGCCTCAAGAGTAACGGATATATACCCGGGGCTTATCTCCGGATCCATACCGCGGGCGGCAAGTTTCTTGATGCGTTCTTTAATATGCGCTCGCCAGGCATCATAATGCTGGGCAGCCGTGTAGCCGTCCGCATAAATATTCCAGCCGGTTCCATCATTAAGATTTTTGAAATGCTGAGCCGTTAGAAGAAAGGTTGATTTCCTGAGCCAGTCATGATTCATACTGCCAGAAATTTGATAGAGCTTCTCATCAGAGAGTGCTGCATCGGTGTAGTTATCGCGATAAGCAACGAAATTTTTCAAAACATTTCTTGCCGATACTCTTGCATCTAGGGTTGTTCTGCCTGCGACAGGGGTGTCAAGAACGACTTTGAGTATATCGGGCAAAGCCCAATAGAGTGATAAATAGCATTGGTCTCCATAACGAGCATCTTCACTGATCTGGCTAAACATCGCCGGATTATCAAAATCGTCCAATCGCTGATTGGCCTTGCCAATATCCGTCGGCGTTACATGGATATTGTTGGTGCCAAGCCATAACGTAGCAACGCACCAAGGAGTCACGTGCGAAGAGGCGTCTGTTGAATCAGGGTTTTTTGTGAGATGGAATTTCTCGACCAGATCATAACCACGACTGGCAGCCTCGCATGGACCAGAGAGTAATATAAGGAAACCAATTAAACATCCTGTCATAACAGCCCCTTCCGACAACCCTGGCCGGTCTTTTCATCTATTTCCGCCAACCCTTTACTTGTTTAGCTTTTTTTGCGAATCTGCGACAGATAAAATAATTACCATTTTTTACCATTTACAGATTCTCGAATTCTGCAACGGCATAGCGCAGGGGAAATTCAGATAGAGTGCAATACAACAGCCTCTCACTGACGTTCACCCCTAAAACAGGGCCAGAGAGCATTTAACAATTGAGATGCCGTGGCTGGGAAGCCCGCCCCCACAGGAGTAGAGAAAATCTGCGTTTTACATTAACCCGCGCCGTCCCCTGTACCGGAGATAGCTCGAAGAGTTGACTTCGCCCAAATCCTAACTTAAAAAATGGATCCACACACGGGGCAGGGCAACTGCGCGCGATACTGAATACAAAAAAAGGGTGATATGCAGGAGACAATTACCATGACGTCCAAAGAACGAACCAAAACGGCGGTCAACTTCCAAGAGCCCGACCGGGTTCCGGTCAGCTACATGAGCA
>JBAWXO010000237.1:0-3727 GCA_037144035.1 Kiritimatiellales bacterium | reverse complement strand
TCCCGGATTTGAGATACATGCGCGCGCCGACTCGCCGGAATCCGCGCTGCTTGGCGGAACTGCCGCAGAAAAACCGGAAACAGCCAAGGCCGCCAGCCCCGTCTGCCATGTCACGCCGGACGATCCTCCGTTTTTAATCGTCCATGGCGATGCTGACCGTACCGTACCGCTCGACCAAAGCCGCCGGATGGACGCAGCACTGCGCGCGGCGGGAGTGAAAACTGAACTGATTATTCTTCCGGGCTCCGGACATGGCGGTCCGGCATTTGCAACGCCTGAAATGGCAAACAAGGTTGCCGCATTTTTTGACAGTTATCTTAAGTGATCAGTCGCGGAAGGGAAGAATGTCGTCGAGGGTTTCGGCGCCGGTGAGAGCCATTAAGAGGCGGTCAACGCCGAGCGCGCAGCCGCCGGAGGGCGGCATCTTTTCCAGACATTGGATAAAATCATCGTCGATTGGATAGGTGGTCTTCCCAAACGATTTTCTCTGCGCGCCCCACTTTTCAAACCGTGAGCGCTGTTCGACCGGATCGGTTAGTTCGCTGTAGGCGTTGGCTATTTCGATACCGCCCAGATAAAGCTCCCAGCGTTCGGCAACTTTCGGATTATCCGGCTTGAGCCTCGCCAACGCACAGCATTCAGCCGGATAATCCATCAAGATGACCGGCGCAGCTTTCGGCAGATTCGGTTCAATTTTTCCGACCATGTCGAGGTCAAAGCGGTCGGCATCGAAGTGTTCGACCGGATTCCAGCCTGCGAATTTTTCGTACACCTCGGCGATGGTAAAAATCTTCAAGTCGCCGGAAAAGCCTACCGCTTGTAGAAGCCGGGCCGTATCATCCAGCATGGCGTTATAGTCGCCGCCAGCGCGGTACCATTCGAGCATGGTGTATTCGGGATGATGACGGTCGCCGCGCTCGCCCTGCCGAAAGCATTTGCCGATCTCAAAGATTTTCTGTGCGCCCTGCGCGAGCAGTTTTTTATGATAAAGCTCGGGCGAGGTGCGCAGCCAATGGCCGCCAGAGGGTTCGGCGTCGATGTGCAACTCCATGCAGGGCGTTTTTATCCGGATCGGGGTTTCGACTTCAACAAACCCATCGGAATGAAAAAACGCCCGGATGCTTTGCATCAGGGCGTTGCGTACTTTCAATTTTTCGATCGAGGTCATCAGGCTTTGGAAACGCGGTCTGAGTATTCTCCGGTACGGGTATCGATACGGACGACGTCGCCTTCATTGATGAAGATCGGCACCTGAAATTCGTAGCCGTTGTCGATGCGGGCCGGCTTCTGCACGTTACCGCTGGCGGTGTTGCCGCGCGCGCCCGGTTCGGTCGAGGTGATGGTTTTTTCAATGAAAGTCGGCAGACTGATATCCAGCGCCTTTTCTTTATGAAAGAGAATGTCCACTTCCATCTCTTCGACGATGAAGTACTGGTTCTTGCCGAGCTGTTCAGCAGTCAGGTGGATTTCCTCAAAGGTGTCATTGTCGGAGAACACGAAATCGTCGCCGTTGTGGTAGGAGAAGGTGAAGGTGCGGGATTCCAAGTTGGCCTTCTCCACTTTGTCGCCGGAGCGGTAGCTCTTTTCAAAGGTGCTGCCGGTAGAAAGGTTTTTGATTTTGCAACGGTAGATGGCCTGACCTTTGCCGGGTTTGGAGAACTGGAAGTCGGTGACGATGCACGGAGCGCCGTCGATTTCGATTTTCAGCCCTTTTTTCAGTTCGGATACATCGTACATGGTTTTCTCCCTGGGAAAATTAAGCGGCGGATTATCCATAAATCAGCAGAAAAGGGAAGGGATTTTTCTCATCCAGACCTGTATACAAAAAAGGCGCCCCGGAATTCCGGAGCGCCTTTTCGCTTTTCAGCCGCCAGTGTTTAGCCAAGGCGCTTTTTGAGCGCTTCGAACTGTACCATCATACGGGCTGGCAGCTTGGAGCCAAGCTTCGCCAGATATTCTTTGGCTTCATCCAGCGTTGATTTAAACAGCTCCGTATCCACCTTCATCAGTTCGGCCCAGTCTTCGGCCGGAATGTTCAGGCCGTCGAGCGTCAGGTCGCCGTCTTTCGGCATCAGACCGATTGCCGTTTCTTTGACGCCGACCTTACCTTCGACGCGTTCGCACATCCATTTAAGGACGCGGCTGTTGTCGCCGAAGCCGGGCCAGAGCCATTTGCCGTTCTTGTCCTTGCGGAACCAGTTCACGTAGAAGCAACGCGGAGCTTTGTCGCCCAGCATGTCGCCCATTTCAAACCAATGCTTGATGTAGTCGCCGGCGTGATAGCCGATGAACGGGGTCATTGCAAACGGGTCGAACCGGATCGCTGACTTGACGTCGAGGGCCGCAGCGGTTGCTTCGGAAGCGGCCGTCGCGCCCATGTAAACACCATGATTGAAGTCCAAGGCTTCGTGAACCAGCGGCATCGTAGTCGTGCGGCGTCCACCGAATACAAAGATATCAATCGGCACGCCAGCCGGATTTTCCCAGTCGGCACAGATCACCGGACAAAGCACCGCGCGCGCGGTGAAGCGGCTGTTCGGGTGAGCACCGAGGATCTTCTTGCCTTCCGCATCTTTCTGCCCCGGCTTGAAGGGCTTACCCTTCCAGTCCGTGCCGCCTGCGCATTCCACACCCATGTCTTCCCACCATACGTCGAGATCGTCGGTAACGACGACGTTGGTAAAAATCGCATCCTTGCGGCAGCTTTCGAGCGCCATCGGGTTCGACGCCTTAGACGTACCCGGCGCCACGCCGAAGAATCCGGCTTCCGGATTGATCGCGTAGAGGCGTCCGTCCTTGCCGGGCTTCATCCACGCAATATCGTCGCCGATGGTTTCAACCTTCCAGCCTGGAACGGTGGACTGAAGCATGGCCAGATTGGTTTTGCCGCAGGCCGACGGGAACGCCGCCGCGATGTGGAACTTTTTACCCTGCGGATTGGTGAAGCGCAGGATGAGCATGTGCTCAGCCATCCAGCCTTCCTTGCAGGCCATGTTAGAAGCGATACGCAGCGCCAGACATTTTTTGCCAAGTAGCGCGTTTCCGCCGTAACCGGAACCGTAGGACCAGATCAGGTTTTCTTCCGGGAAGTGGGCGATGTATTTCTGTTCAATCGGAGCGCAGGGCCAGCGGCTGTCTTTCTGACCGGGTTTGAGCGGAGCGCCGATGGAGTGCAGGCAGGGAATAAACTCACCGTCCTCCCCAAGAACTTCGAGCACCTTGGGACTCATACGAGTCATGATCTGCATATTGACGACCACGTACGGCGAGTCGGTAATTTCGACTCCGATCTTAGCAATGTCAGAACCGATCGGCCCCATCGAGAACGGGATGACATACATCGTCCGGCCTTTCATGCAGCCTTTATAGAGAGCCGTCATCGTCTTCTTAAGTTCAACCGGATCAATCCAGTTATTGGTCGGGCCGGCATCTTCCTGTTTGACAGAAGCAATGTAGGTGCGGTTTTCAACGCGCGCCACGTCGGACGGGTCGGAGTTGAAGGCGAAACTGTTCGGGCGTTTCTTCTCGTTCAGCTTGATCGCCATTCCGCTGGCAACCATTTCCACCATCAGACGGTCATATTCGGCTTTGGAGCCGTCGCACCAGACCACGCGGTCTGGCGTACACATCTTTTGCACTTCCGCTACCCAGTTGAGCAGCTTCTTATTCTTCGTCGGTGCACTCATTTTGCAGTCCTTCATTAAGTTATCGGTCATCGAATCCGGTT
>JBAWXO010000236.1:0-3739 GCA_037144035.1 Kiritimatiellales bacterium | reverse complement strand
CCGGATGGTCGTAACCATCGTTCGGAGTCTTGATCGAATTCTGCTGGTTGATCAGCAGAACCTTTTTGGATTTATCCAGCGGGAGCGCCTTGAGCTCATCCTTACAGACCATGATGGATTTCTGGGCCGCGCGTTCCGCAGTTTCCAGCACCACGCGATCGAAGTACGGTTCGGAGGCCTTGGATGCATCCACGATGCCCATGTTGTCAAACATACCGTAGTCGTACTTGATGCTCAGGATGCGGCGGATCTTGTCGTCAAGTTCGCCGGCATCAATCCGTCCGTCCTCAACCCATTTCTGAATGGTGTAGAACATTTCACCGCGCCACAGGTTTTCCGCCTTCATAAGGATGATATCCGAGCCGGCTTGCAGGGCGCGGGCGCAGGATTCAGCCGTGCCGTACTTGCCGATCAGTGCACCCATGGTCATGCTGTCGGTCGTGATGATGCCCTTAAAACCCATTTCGTTGCGCAACAGGTCGGTCACAACTTTACGGGACACCGACGAGATCTGATCGTCAATGGCCGGATAAATGCAATGGGCGATCATGATGGAGTCGAGACCCGCTTCGATCAGCCGTTTATAGGGATACAGTTCCACATCATGCAGCCGCTTCAGGTCGACAGGCAGGCTCGGGCAGGCGTGATGTGCGTCCGTGGCCGAATCTCCGCGTCCCGGAAAATGTTTGGCTGCGGCGATGATCTTGTTATCCTTGAACGCCTTGACCATCGCAATGGCGTGCTCCGCGACCACTTCCTTGTCATCGCTGAAGGCGCGCCGGCCGATTTCCGGGTTGTTCGGATTGATATTCACATCCACGACCGGCGAGTGAATCATATCCATCCCCGTGGCTCTCAGCTGCTTGGCTACGCAGACGGACGCATCGTAGGTCAACTGCAGATCATTGGTACAGGCCAGTCCCATGCTGGAGGGAAACTGCACGACGCCGCCGCGGGACATGTCTTTGCTCGTGTCGCCTTCCTGGTCGAGCACCATATGCAGGGGGATGCCCGGGGTGCGTTCGGCGGCCAGCTGGCGCAGCTCGTTGAGTGTGGCAGCATACTGCTCCGGCGAGACCCAGTGAGCTATACCCTGTTTCACGACCTTCTGCATGGATGGCGCGAAGTCGGCGGGCATCTTCATTTTGACGGCTTTGTCGTCGCTGAAGTAACCGAAACAGCGCGCAAAGCACGAAAGCCGAACCCCGCCGCAATGATAGCGCGTGATGGCTTCCTTTACATCATTGGTGATCATGGCGCCGGACGTTCCGATGACCACGCACTGTCCGACTTTTTGCTCCAGCGACATTTTGGACAGTATGTCTTCAATAAATTTTTTCTTATTCGTTTTCATTCGATCTCCTCTTTCAGGGTTTGGTTCCAGCATTCCTATTTATAAAATTACAACTAACAAAATCTCCGCGCTTCTACGGCACCTGGTTTCGCGATCAACGAAACTCAGTAGCTAATAATTATTAACCGAATGTAGTGACTTGGTGGTCCGAATTCAATTGAAAATTATGAAATAATATCAGTATATGACATAGTAGTTCTTGTAAAGGGGCGTCTCAGAAGGAGTTGGTGTTATGGCAAAGAGAATTTCTCAGAGTCAGATCGCGAAGGAGCTTGGGGTTTCTCAATCGTTAGTTTCGCTGGTGCTGAACGGCCGCCGTGAGGGTGTCGCGGAGGAGTCGTATAAACGGATATGGTCCCTGGCGGTGAAGCAAGGATATGCGCCGCGCGGAATGCAACTGGTTCATGCGCCGGATATACAGCACGGTTATATTGGCCTGGTGATGCGTTCCGGCCTTGATCTGGCGGCGCAGAGCAATACGTTCAGTCATGTGCGGCAGGGGCTGTTCTCTGTACTGCAGCATTCGAATATCAGCATGGCATTTCTGGGCGGTGAGGGCGATCTGGACGAACAGGAGCTGTTCGGACTGCTGAGTCACCGCAATCCGTTGCTGGGGATTGTTATTCTTGGTGAGGTTAAAGAGGCGTTTCTGCGGGCTCTCGGAGAGCTGCGGATGAAGCTGGTTAACGTATATGCAAACTCACCGGGGCTGTGCCATTCTATTCTACCGAACGATAAACAGTCTGTATCGCAACTGGTGGACCATCTGGTCAAGCTGGGCCATACGCGGTTTGCATGGATCGGAGGTAATTCCAAGTTGAGACACAACCAGACCCGTTTTGCCGCGCTGAAAGACCGTTTGGCGGCCCGGGGTCTTTCGCTGGAGGATCGCCATGTGGTGAATGCCGAGGAGGGGGAACGGCAGGACGGATTCGATTGTGCCGCAGAACTGATGCGCCGGGTGAAAGGCCAGAATCTGCCGACGGCGTGGATATGTCATAACGGACTAATAGCGCGCGGCAGTCTTCAGTTCGCCCTTTTGCGGGGGATCAAGGTTCCTGGGGAGGTTAGTATCGCGGCTATCGACCGGACGCGAGCCTGTACAGAGATACATCCGTATCTGACCAGTGCGGCCAGTGATCCGGAACTGATCGGTGAGGAGGCCGCAAAACTGCTGTGCGCCCCGCGCGAGGAGAACGGGCACCGGCAGAAAATGTTTGTTGACCTCGTGGCGCCTTCTTTATTTTCCGAGGGCGAAACAAGCGCAAAATGCGCAGGTTGAACAAACAGCTTAACCTCCATCTTCATACATCGGCGGTAAAGTTTTCCCGTGTTCAGGGCGTGCGCCGCCAACAATCTAATTAATATTAGTTGACGGGACGGCCAAAAAATCAGACCTTTGTTCGTGGGTGGGATCACCCGATTCTGAAGAAGAAAGGGGATGAATTATGAAAAAAAGTTTTGCCGCATTGTGTCTTTCCTTTTTTGTTGCCGGGTTTTTACACGCTGAGGTGTTTGTCGACGAAACATTCGATGATGCATCAGGCAAGGTGTCAGTCAAAGGTGCGCTGAAGCGGGCGAATCTTGTTGTAGCGGAACCGGGACAGGGCGCAATCGGCACGGATACAGCCGCGCACTTTCTGGATAATTCGGCCGAGGAAACAGGGGTTCTGGAATATAACGTGGATAAGGCCGGAGCGTTCTTGATATCATTTGATGTGTTGAACGGGCTTCCCGCTGCAGACTCAGGATATCGGCTGATCTTTGGCATGGGGAAGGCGGACGAGAGCAAGAGTGTAAAGCTGGGACCCGCCGCAAACAGGGCCTTTTCTGTGGAGTTAGAGCAGGTTGCCTCGAAAGGATTGAGTCTTCGTAGCGGAGCGGTTGCCGCCCACAAGAGCGCATACGACGGGACGGCCTTGCAACAGGTGAAAATCTGGGTGAACGACAAGGATACAACAAAACTGTCTTACATCCGTCCTGACACCAAAGTGGCCGCACAGCTGAACCCGGACTCTGTCGTGATCTGGATCAACGACAAGCTGATTGGGGATGAGCTGGACAGCGGATTCGCCATGCAAGCAACCGTTAGCAAAGGCGATGCGGAGCTGGGCCGTCTCGGGTTTGTCTCAAAATCGACAGACACGACGGATTTCTGGATCGATAATATGCATGTTGAAAGTGTTTCCCCGTAAGGTGGAAATCTCAACAACGGCTGGGCCGGCTGCACGCCAGAAAGTCTGAAGGCCTCTATGAAAATCAGGGCCGCATATTTGGACGCAGTTTTGCTCGTGTTTGCTGGCCTCTGTACGGCGGTCGGCGCGGCGCGTCTGGAGGAGTGCCGGAAAATTTTGAAGTCCCTTTTGGCCAACGGGTATTCGATTC
>JBAWXO010000235.1:0-3746 GCA_037144035.1 Kiritimatiellales bacterium | reverse complement strand
CCGAGTGTATCGAGCAGCGGCTTGGCAAATACGCTCGAAGCGTAGGCGGCGCCCATACACATATTTGCCAGAATTCCCATAGACAGGATCAGCCAGCGTTTGGATTCCAGTTTCATGCGGTCTCCTTTACAGTTTGTTGTTTGATTAACGCAGTTGAAAGCCTCGGATGTCAACCGCCTTATTTACAGGTCAATTGATCCTGAAAAATTCCTGTCTCCGGAAAAAGAGCGGCAAGTGGTTTTGAAATAAGGTTGAAAAAAAAACGTCGGCGGGCATGATTCGCCTCATTATGGTTGAGGTAAAGGCAGTGATTAAAAACGAGGCGGGCATTCATTGCCGTCCGACCGCCTTGCTCACGCAAGCCGCTGCTAAATACGATGGGACCATCACGGTCGCTGCACCGTCCGGAACCTGCCGTCTCGGCTCGGCGCTGGAACTGATGATGCTCGGCCTCGAACAAGGTGCGCAAATTACGATTCAGGCGGAAGGACCCGACGAAGCCGCCGCCGCCGCGAAATTCAAAGAACTGTTTGAGACCGAGTTCGATTTTCCTAGCGCAGGGCAATGAGCCTGCAGTCGCGTTTTCTGGAGGGTCGCCGGCCTCGGCGACCATGGACAGCGAGGCCGCTTTCCCTCCATTCCCGAAATACTATAAAAGAGCAGACCTTCCCCTTGCGTCTGTCGAGTGTCAGGTCGGCGCTAAACAATGTTTCCAACACTTAAAGCATCTGGTAAAACATTTTTATGATTTACCAGATCCCGCAGGAAGGTGAACGTTTGTTTGCAGGCGCGGAGGCTTACCGCAAACTCGTTTCGCCCGGCGAAGTCCGCGAAACCGCCGGACGTTATTTCCCCTACACCGAACGCCATCTGCACGCGCTCTGGTTCGACGACCGCCTGCGTCCGGAAAATCTCAAGACCTCGCGCGGCGAGCCGGTGACGGTTGAAAGCCCCGGACGATGGAACCTTGAGGCGGGGCCGGATTTTTCCGGCGCGGTGCTTTTGATCGGCCGCGAACAGCGGCGCGTCGCGGGCGACGCCGAGATTCATATTGTTTCCAACGACTGGAAAAACCACGAACATCAGAACGATCCGCGCTATGCTGGGGTCCGCTTTCACCTCACCTGGTTCGCCGGGAAACCGGACGAAAAACTTTTTCCGCCCGGCACGATCCATATTCCGCTGGCGGACGTGTGCGCCGCTGATTTGGAGAGCATCGATCTGTCCGCCTATCCGTATCACGAACCGCGAGCATCAGCGGATTTTGTTTTGGCGGGCAAATCGCCGGACGAAATTTTCCAGATATTGGAAAGCGCGGGCGAAGAACGGCTCCGGCAGAAAACTTTGCGCATGTCGTGGCTGATGCAGCGGCGCGGTGATGCGCAGGCGCTCTATGAAGAAACCGCCGCCGCGCTCGGTTACAAACACAATAAAGCGCCGTTTCGCAAGCTGGCGCAAAGTCTGCCGCTCGAAGCGCTCGCGCAGTATGGTGAAGATTGGAAAACCGTTTACGCCGTTCTGCTCGGCATCTCCGGACTGCTTCCCAAGCAGCCCTCCGCCAGCTGGCCGGACGCTTCGAAAAAGGAACTTCGTTCACTTTGGGACTGTTGGTGGCGCGAACAGCATAAATGGGAAGAAGTCGCGCCGCTCGACAAAACAGAGTGGCGGCTTTCCGGGCTGCGTCCGCTGAACCATCCCGTCCGGCGACTCTGCGCCCTTGCTCAATGGGTGGCATTTGGAACTTTTCAAGGTAGGGCGCGTTCGCCGAACGCGCCGCCAGCCCTGAGTTCTGTCGAAGGGCGGACGGCTCGGCGAGCCGTCCCTACCCAATTCAAGAAATGCTTCTGGACGGAGCATGTTGGCTGGAGCGGAAAAGAAAAACCGGCGGAACTGGTCGGCCAAGACCGCGAACAGGCAATCTTCTTGAATGTCGTTGTGCCGTACTGTCTGGCGAAGGGAGATTCTTCTGCGCTTAAAAATCTGCCGGTCGAGCCGATGAACAGTGTCATCCGCGAAACGGCCTACACGCTCTTCGGCCCCGACCACTCACCGAAACTTTATCGTACCGCGCTCGCCCGTCAGGGCCTCATCCAGATATTCAACGACTTCATCCTGACCGGCCGGCTGGATGAATTGAAGCAGTGCAGAACGAATAATGAATTTTAAAAATCCGGATAAACCGGTAGAACACAAAACACAGAGCGGAGAAAACGAATGAAGGGCAGAAATATGTCACCGACTGAAATTGCCCGCCGCAGACGGGAATCTCCGTTTTACCGATGTCGCCGATCCTGAAACACTTCTGCGGATCATCCAGTCGGTTCCCAGTCCTCGGGCCGAGCCGATCAAGCTCCGGCTGGCCAAGGTTGGCTATGAGCGGATTCAGGACATGAACGATCCGGCCCGTTCGCTCGACCGCGCCCGCGAATACTGGAAACAGCACGGGCGCAGTGAAAAGTGGATTCAGCAGCGGATGACCGGGCAGGGTTTGCTCATGGTAAAAGGCGGCATGCGGTACGGAATTATTCTGGCGGCCGGGTTGCTATACAAAATCTCATATAAAATTGTTGTATGACAACCTCTTGACAGGCAGGACGAGTTGTCATACAAATGTCCAATAATTGATTTTTGTATGGTAACCGAGAGGTGCACAATGGCGATTCGTGAGGTGCTGGAAGAAGAACTGAAAAATTCGCTGCGGATGGAGCAGCGATATTCCGAGGAGCTGGATAAGCTGCCGCAAGGCAGTCTGGTGGCTAAGCGCGTCAAAGGGCACGTGTATCACTATCTCGTACTGCGCGACGAAGCGGGGCAGGTGAAGCTGGTCTATAAGGGTAAGGTAGAGCCGGAAGAAATTGCCCGTTATGCAGAGATCAAACAGCAGCGCGCGCAGTATCGCAATCTGCGGGCGAAAGCCCGCGAACAAATCCGCTTTCTAAGGAGGGCGCTCCGTGCAGAAGCCGCAGTATGAATTGTGCTGTGAAGTATTGCGCCGATTGCGTACGCAACGGGTGCTTCCATACCTTGTGCTGACCGGAAGCTGGTGCCTGCTGTTATACCGTCAGTATTTTGAGCGCGATGAGCTGTTTTCCAGCCTGCGCACCCGCGATATGGATTTTCTGGTTCCCATTCCGCTTAATCTGCGCGACAAGATCAATATTCCCGAACTGCTCAAGGATTTGGGTTTTCTAACCGAATACAAAGGAAGCGCGGGATACATGCAGCTCATTCATCCCGAAGTGATGCTGGAGTTTCTCGTTCCGCAGCGCGGACGCGAAACGGATCGGCCGTTCGATCTGCCGCAGCTCGGTTTGAATGCACAGCGCCTCCGATACATGGATGTCGCGCTGATGAAGCCGATCAAGCTGATGTTTGAAGACATTCCCATCCGGGTGCCGCATCCGGCCTGTTTTGCTTTACACAAACTGCTGGTGGCTCCCCGCCGCAAAGAGGCGTTTAAGCGGGAGCGCGACGTTGAAGTCGCGGTTGAGTTGCTTGGTCTGCTGTTTGCCCGGAATGATCAGCCGGTTGTTAAAGAGATTTTTAATCAATTTACGGGATCGTGGCGGAAAACAGTATTGAACGTTCTGGTGGAAGCTGGTCAGTTGTCGTTGCGTGAACGACTGGCAGAATTGATTGTCTAGAGCACTTTCGAGTTAGTTGGTCGCAATGGAGACAAGGCCGCCGAGATGGCGGCGGTACGTATCGCAGGCGTCCCGCCCGCCTTGTTGCGACAAATTGAACAG
>JBAWXO010000234.1:0-3753 GCA_037144035.1 Kiritimatiellales bacterium | reverse complement strand
TCGGCGCTGAAAAACTGCTCGGCAAAGGCGACATGCTTTATTTGCCGCCGGGTAAAGACAAGCCGGTCCGTCTGCAGGGAACCTTGACCAGCGACGGCGAAATGCACCGCGTCACCGACTTTATCCGCACCCAGGGCATGCCGGAGTTTATCACGGAGATCAAACAGAAGATCGAAAACAACCGGCCGGAACTGCCGGAGATGGACGACAGCGACGACCTGATGTAAGCCGCGGTCGAAGTGCTTCGCAGCACCAAGCGCGCCTCGACCTCTTCGCTCCAGCGCCGCCTGAAAATCGGCTATAACCGCGCCGCCCGCCTGATGGATATTCTCGAAGAAAAAGGCATCATCGGTCCGCCGACCGAAACCGGCCCGCGCGATATTCTCATCGACCTCGACGGAGAAATCCCCGAACACGGGGGCCGCGATGAGCCGCTCTCCGAGGCAGAGGCTTCTCAGGAATTTGACGGCGACGAAGAGGAGCATAAACCAGAGGAGTAACCGCTATGGCGACACTCGGACAGCAGTTGAAAGCCGCGCGCGAAGCCAAAGGGGTCAGCGCACATGACGCCGGCGCCGCGACGAAGATCCTGACCAAAATGATCATCGCCCTAGAAGCCGATGATTTTTCCGGTATGGCCGCCCCGACCTATGCCAAGGGGTTCATCCGGATCTACGCCGGATACCTCGGGCTCAATCCGGAGCCGCTCGTTGAGGAATATGTTTTGCGGCATGCGCCCCCCAGCCTGAAACCGCTGGTCGACGAAACCAGCCAGCTTGAGCAAAACAGCCGGAAGCGTCCGGCGTTTGCCTTCAGCCTCAAATGGCTTCCCGCGAAACTCAATCCGCTGACGTGGCTCGGCGGCCGAGCCAAAAAATTTTCCAAGGGCCTAAAACCGTATGTGGTGAAAGACATCCGCCTCCTCGCCATCGGTGCGGCCGGCCTGCTGGTGCTGATCATCCTGATCGTCAGCACCTCCAACTACGTGCGCCGCCATGTCGCGGAAAAATCGGCAAAGCAGCCGGGCGCAATTCCCGCGCGCACACTTCTCGACGGGCCGCTGCCTGATCTTTATCTTGTTGAACCCGGCAAAATTGAAAGCTCCCGATGAAACTTCCCAATATTCTGACGGTCAGCCGCTTCGGCCTGACCGCCGTTTTTATGCTCTGCCTAAGCGTATCCTTCCCCGGCGCGCCGATTGCCGCAGTAATTTTCTTCGGCATCGCGGCAATCACGGATGCGCTCGATGGCCATCTTGCCCGCAAGGTTTACGGCTGTTCCGCCTTCGGCAAGCTGATGGATCCGTTGGCCGACAAAGTGCTCACCGCAGCCGCCTTCATAGGCTTCGTTGAGCTGCACGTCATGCCGGCGTGGATGGTGACACTCATTATCTCCCGCGAAATGATGGTGACCGGACTGCGCCTGCTGGCGGTTGATAAAGGCATCGTCCTTTCCGCCGGCACCTGGGGAAAACATAAGACCATCTGGCAGATGGTCTTCATCAGCGTTGTGCTGCTGTTGCGTATGACGAACTGGATTTATCCGATAGAATTTTTGGAAAGCGAGCTCTTCCGGCAGATTGTGCTGTGTTCGGGCGGAGCCGTGACGGCGCTCACCCTCTGGAGCGGCATCATCTATTTCCGCGAAAATCTATCCCTCTTCCGCAATTGAATTGAAAAAGGCGGCCGTCTCTGTAACCTGTTCACCCTATGGCCTCCGTACGCGAAGAAAGCTGGCAGATTAAAAGACGTTCCGACCTCTGCGCCGGAACCAATGAGCCTTTTGCCGATAAAGAAGGTATCATTACCCGTCTGCTCTTCAAAGACGGCGTATACGTCCGCGAAGATTACAAGCTCTCGCACTGGAACGAACACAAGCCCGACCACGGCCTCAGCTCGTGGAAAAGCGTGTTCCATGTTCCGCCGCCGCCGACCGAAGTGGTGAAGAAGAAAAACGCGGAAACCCTCCTGCGCAAAATGGTCGCCAAAGAAGACGCCGACGATATTAACGCTATCTACATCCTTGCCGTCATGCTCGAGCGCAAAAAGATCCTGGCCGAAAAAGATGTCCAGATTCGTGACAACAAAACCAAAGTCCGCGTTTACGAACACAAAAAAACCGGCGAAACATTTCTTGTCATTGATCCCGAGCTGAAACTGGCCGAGATCGAAAAAGTTCAGGAAGAGGTCGTCGGACTGCTCGGCGGCAAGCCGCCAAAAACCGAAACAGTCTATTTCTTCGAAGCCATCCTGCATGCGCTGATCGAAAAACACGAAAAGCTCCTCTTCCCCAAACGGCCGATCGCCGGCGAAGAAGGCATCGCCCAGAAACTGGCCGCATCCTTCTTCGCGCTGCTCGCCGGCAAAAAGAGTCCGTACTGGGAGGACGCGACCAAGGTTTTCAACCGCTTCGAGGATTCCGAAGCCTGGGGCCCGGCAATCAAAGCCTATCGCGACCTGATTGAACGCATTCCGCAGGAAGTCCGTTTCCAAGGATTGGAAAAGCAGGCCTTCACCAAACCGCTTGAGGCTCTGTCCATCAAAGAGCCGAAGGAACTCAGCGAAACCGACGTGCTTGCCGCGTGCTCCTCCGACGCTCCGCGTGTCACCGAACTGCGCGCAAAAGTCCTTGAAGCCGTCCGCGCCGCTGTCGCCTACGCCGTGGCGCAATAAGCGCTTTCTTTTTTGTGGTCTTTGCGCGCTTTTGCGGCTAACTTGCCCGCCTTCCTGCCTGAAATCGGGAAATACGGAGCGCGAAGATCGAAATGCGAAACGCATTCAAACGGGCTTTTTGTGAAAATTGGCATTTATTAATTGTTTAGAATTTCGGAATTCAGATTTCGAATTTGGAGAAGGTTATGGGTTTGAACATTGGTATTCTGGGTCTTCCAAACGTTGGAAAATCGACGATTTTCAACGCGCTGACACGTGCGCAAAACGCGGAGGCCGCCAACTATCCTTTCTGCACCATTGAGCCGAACAAAGCGGTCGTGCCGGTGCCGGACGAACGGGTTGATAAACTGGCAACCATTGCCCATCCCAAGAAAACGGTTTATGCCACCGTGGATTTTGTGGACATCGCCGGTCTGGTGAAAGGCGCAAGCCGCGGTGAAGGTCTCGGCAACAAGTTCCTCGCCAATATCCGCGAGGCCGACGCCCTGCTCCATGTGATTCGCTGTTTCGAAGACGAGAACGTGGTGCATGTGGATGGCTCGGTCGATCCGATGCGCGATATGGATGTGATTGAAACCGAACTGGTGCTGGCCGATTTTCAAACCTTGGAAGCGCGCCTGCAACGGATGGAAAAACTGGCGCGTACGGATAAAAAAGCGGCCGAACAGCTGGTTGTAGCGAAACGTCTATTTGCCCATCTCGGCGAAGGCAAGCCAGCGGTCAGTTTTCCGGAGCACGACACGGATGAGATGAAGGTTTTCCTGAAAGAGTCGCCATTGCTGACCGACAAAAAAATTATTTACTGCGCGAATGTGGATGAAGCGGGTATGGCCAAAGACAGCGCCCATGTGAAGGCGGTCCGCGCCTACGCCGACTCCAAAGGTGCGGACACGGTGAAGATCTGCGCGAAGATGGAAGAGGATCTCATCGACATGGACGAAGCCGAAGCCGCCGAATTCCTGAAAGAATACCACGTGACCGAACGCGGCCGCGACCAGATCGCGCGCACCGGCTACCACACGCTCGGACTCATCAGCTATCTCCCCGCCGGACCGCTGGAGGTTCGTGCGCGGACGATTCA
>JBAWXO010000233.1:0-3769 GCA_037144035.1 Kiritimatiellales bacterium | reverse complement strand
TTCCTCACATGGTCAGCCAATAGCTCCGAACAGACAATCACCCCGTTTTCACCGACCACGACGCTGACGCGCTGGAGAAAAAAGCCGGAATCTTTTTCCGTAACTACGCCGACAATCCCTCGCAGGCCAGCGTAGATATTCGCGGATTCGGCGGCGACAACCCGCACGGCAAAGTGTTGGTACTGGTCAACGGCCGAAAACTGAACCGTCCTGATATGGCCGTCATCAACTGGGCGCAAATTCCGATGCAGGCCGTTGAACGCATCGAGGTCGTTCGCGGCCCCAACTCGGTTCTTTACGGTGACCATGCCGTCGGCGGAGTTATCAATATCATCACCAAAGAGGCCTCCGAAAAACCCGAAACCTCATTGCAGGCTTCAGCCGGAAGTTATGCGGCGTACGATCAGAATGCGGTTACCTCGGGAAAACTGGATGAACTTGGATATGTCGCAACTGCCGGACATCAGTCTGGCGATGGCTACCGTGACCGGTCGGCCTATGAAACCTCCTCCGGCAGTCTCCGGCTGAGCGGCGATATTAACGAGCAACTTTCCGCCTATGCCGAAGGCGCGGTCGTCAAGGAACATCACGAACTGCCCGGTGCGCTCACCAATCTTGTTCAGCAGAGTCGGAGGAGTTCCACGAAACCTGCCGATGAAGCCGACGAAACCTATTACACATTCAACACCGGTATCGAAGCCGTGCCGAACGATGAATTGATTTTCAATCTGGACGGCGGCATCTCCAAAAAAGATCTGCAGGCCGATATGGCATCCTACTGGACACCTTCGTACTACGATTACAAAATCGACAGTTATACGCTCTTTCCCAAAATCACACTATTGTACCCTCTGGCAGGAATGGATAACGAATTGATTATCGGCAGTGACCTTGCTTTAGAATCGCTGGATATCCAAAAGTACACCAATTCGGTTCGCACATTGCTGGCCTCCGACACCAAAGTTACTAAAGAAACTGTTGGCGGCTATTTTGCCGACACGCTCCACTTGACTGATCACCTTTTGCTCAGCGCCGGTGCACGTCTTGAGCAAAATAAGGTCGGTGTAAAATACGATGGAACTACGCCGTATGATGATACGGTCCGCCAAACTGAAAAAGCCTGGCAGACCGCGCTCACCTTGCTGCCGACGGATACGGTGAAGCTGTTTGCCGGCGCAAGCAGTACCTACCGCTATCCCTTCGTTGACGAGCAGGCTGTCTATTCCGGAGGCTACTGGCCGGATGTCTTTAATAAAGACCTTAAGCCTGAGACCGGCATAAATTATGAAACCGGTATGGAAGTTACACCGGCTTCCAATTTGGTGTTGCAAGCAACGATCTTTCACACCGATATGAAAAATGAAATCGCCGCAGGGGCTGTAAATAATGAAAACCTCGACGAAACCACCCATCGCGGCGTTGAGCTACACGCCGGTTATAAGAACGAGATCTTTGCGCTCGATGGCTTCTACACCTGGCTCCAGTCCGAATTCACCGCAGGAATAAACAAAGGCAACGAAATTCCATGGGTTCCGCAAAACAAGCTAGACGTTAATCTGGCGCTCTTTTTGACCGATTCACTAACCTTCAATACCCACATGAGTTATGCGGGTGGCATGTATCCGCTGGGCGATAACAGCAATAGCTCGGCAGCAAAACAGCCGGACTACACCATCGTCGACCTCCTGCTTGAATACTCACTGCCCGTCAAAAAATTCAAAACCAAAGTTTTTGCCGGCGTGGATAATGTTTTTGAAACCGAATATAACTTCCTCGTTACCGATTATGGCTGGGGCCCCGACTATTACGGCTATTATCCCGCGCCGGAACGGACGTATAAAGCCGGACTCAGCGTGAAATTCTAATGTTAAGAAAAAGTATAACGCTCCTCGTCGCTACCCTGCTCCTCGCCGGGTGCGGGGAGCGGACTGCGCCTAAACTGCACGACGGACTGCGCGTGGTTGCCATGGCACCGAGCACCGCCGAAATTCTTTATGCGCTCGGCCTCAGCAACGAAGTCGTCGGCGTAAGCCGGTTCTGCTCCTACCCGCCCGATGTCACCAATAAACCCGCTGTCGGCGGGCTCTACGACCCAAACTGGGAAATGATTGTCGCGCTGCAACCCGACTTTGTGATCGGCCTCGAAACACAGAAGGAAATTGAAACGCAACTCAAGGCGCTCGGTATCGGTTTCATCGGCGTTTCGCACGAGCACATCGCTGAAATCCTGCAATCGATCCTTGCCATCGGCAAAGCCTGCGGCGCAGAGGCTGAAGCACAGAAACTTTTCCAACGCCTGGAAAAACAGCTCGCAGATATTTTTAAAGGTAGGGCTCGTTCGCCGAGCGAGCCGCGGACGTCTCGGCGAGACGTCCCTACCGTGCTCGTTTGCGTCGGACACGACGAAAGCCTGAGCCGGATGTATGTCGCCGCCAGAGGAACTTTCTATGACGAACTGATCGACCGCGCAGGCGGCATCAACGCATGTGAAAAAGCCGGCGGATATCCGGAAATCTCTCCGGAAGGTCTCGCATCCATGAATCCCGATGTGGTCATCGATATTCTTCCCGCGTCGCTCGCTGGCGCAAGCAAGCGGCCAGCAAACATTGGAAACTTTACTTCCAATGCATGGAGGCCGCATCGAGCCGTCGTGATGACCAACGATTACGCCTGGATTCCCGGCCCCCGTTTTGTTCTCCTTCTGGAAGACTTTGCAGTGGCTATTAGGCAGAATAATTTTGAGGCAGAATAATGACTATAAAATATGCACAACAACCATTGCCGTTGTCGCAGGATGAATTCCATGCGGTTGACTATCAGGTTATGGGACAGGCATTTGCTCTCCATAACGAAATAGGTAACCTGTGGGATGAACGGGAATACCGCCAACAGCTCGCATCAAAATGTGCGAACATCGGGATGGAAGTATTCGAAGAGGTTTGTGTTTCTTTCACCCATAATAGTTTTACTAAAAATTATTTTATCGACCTCTTGATTAACGGAGGCATTTACGAGCTGAAAACCGTAGCCGCCATTGCAAAAAACCATGAAGCTCAAACCCTGAACTATCTTTTCCTCACAAACAGCCAACACGGGAAAATTATAAACTTCGGGCCAGACTCTCTAGAGTGGCGTTTTATTTCGACATCACTAACGGTAAATGATCGAGCCGAATATTCTCTCGAAACTTCTAAATGGGATCCAAAAGAAACAAAAGCTCAAGATATCCCATCTATTCTGGAGTCATTGCTGGATGACTGGGGTGCCTGCCTGTCCACCACTCTCTACAGAGAAGCTCTTCGCCACTTCCTCGGGCTTCCGCTGGAGAGTGAATATCAGCGCTTTATCGTCCTGTCACCAGACACAGCTCTCCATATTTCAGGCCTAAGCTCGAAAAAGAATAACCTCAAAAATAATCTCCAAAAATATCTGCGCGGATCCCTGTGGCATGAGTTGCTCTGGATCAACTTCGACAAAAACCATATTGAACTCTCCTGTCTTCATGATTCTGCCTGAAAATCATTCTGCCTAATCTCATGAAATCTGCTATCCAAATTAAAAACCTTGCGCTCGAACTGAACGGTTCTCCGATTCTGCAAGCCGTTTCATTCGACATCGATCAGGGCGAATACGTTTCAATCATCGGACCGAACGGCGCGGGCAAGACAACGCTGTTTCGTTGTCTGCTTGGCATGTATCCATACAAAGGTTCGGCAAAAACCATATTGAACTCTCCTGTCTTCATGATTCTGCCTGAAAATCATTCTGC
>JBAWXO010000232.1:0-3770 GCA_037144035.1 Kiritimatiellales bacterium | reverse complement strand
ATCCACGCACAGGCCAGCAAAACCAATGGCCGTGTCACCAAACTCGAAAAATGGAGCCTCGTTCTTTTGACGGCGCTTATCGTTTTCCTCTCCACCAACCCGACCGGTTTGATCTCCGCCGTGAAATCGATTGTCTCTTTCCTCCGCTGACCTCCGTCTTCTGACTTCTGTCCTCTGGTATCCTGTGGCGCGGCGCAACCGTTGGCGAAGACGGCTGACTTCTGCCTCTGCATTTGCGGTATGTCTGGCGTGGACACGGTATGTCCAGCGCAGTCTGCTAGGATCCGTGTATTAAACATGGAGGTCTATCTATGAAACGCAGACGCAGCACACGTAATTACGACAAACAGAGTTTTTCCACCGCAGATCAGGCTCATCTCCCTCTGGAAGCGCTGACCGCCCGGTACGCACTGAATCTAATCTCTTTTGCACCGTTACACCGGGAATTCCTCGATTTAGTCATGGGGCACATCAATTCTAACACAGCCCAGCGGGTTGTGCTCGAAGCCTTCAAAGAGGCTTTTTCCGACGGCGTGCCGTCGGCGATTCAGGACTGCGACGATCCTGAGGAACTGGCTATGTTGACTGCCTGTTTTGTACAGGACAACCGGAACGCTCGTCTGGATGGTGCTTTGCGAAACGGCTTAGTCAAAGAGCTCGCTGCGGCCAGGACTTCGGTTTCCCTAAAGTGTGAATATCGGAATCGCGTTGACAGCCTCCGTGCGATGCTGACTCTTGCGGATGAGGAAGTGGCGATCCTTGAACTGTTTGCCTGCTATCAGGTTGGCGGGATTTTCGGGAGCTATCTAGACGCCTATCCGGTAACGGAATGGACGATGCTCATCGCTGGTGCGCTTGAACTGCCTGTGCCAGAGGTCCGTAAACGGATTTCGCGCGGCGGAACGCTGGCGGATAAAGGCCTGCTGGATTTCAGCAAAAAAAGCTACGAACTCAATTCCACCCTCTTTGAGTATCTGGCGGGTCTTTCCGATGACTTTTCCTCTGCCAGATATTTCACTCAGATGAATGAGACGGGGTACTCGCTCGATAGCTACCCGCTGACACAGAGTGATCGCGATATCCTCAAAGACACGGTGCGCAATCCTGCGCCGTGCCACCTCCTGTTCTATGGCCGTCCCGGAACCGGCAAGACCGAGCTGGCCAAAACGCTTGCGGCGGAAACCGGGCGCCCGGCCTTTTTAGTTCAATACGGATCGGATGGCGATGAAGGCGACCGGCGACAAGCCGTTGCCGTAACAGTCGGTATCGCACCGCCCGGTGCGGTAATCATCGTGGATGAATCGGATGTTCTGCTTAACACCCGTGTGAGTTTCGGACGCAAAGGAGTGGATAAGGGCTGGATCAACAGCTTTATGGATCGCAACCGCCACAAAATCATCTGGATCACCAACGACATCAGCCAGATTGAGGATTCTGTGCTCCGCCGGTTTTCCTACAGCATAAAATTTAAAAAATTCACTCAGGCACAACGGGAGAGTGTTTGGGCACGGCAGTTGTCCGGGCACCCGTTTGAGTTTGAGCTACCGACCGATGTTATCCAACGGCTGATTCGCGATTACGAAGTGGATGCAGGCGGCATCACCTCGGCCCTGAAAGCGGCCGAAAACATTTTTACAGGAAAGAAACCCGGCCCAGAAGAAGCCGAACGGACGATCGGCCGTCTTCTCAAGCATCACGAGACGCTTTCCGGAATACAGCGGGAAAAGAGAAAGCTTGTTGATCTCAACCCAAACTATGACATCAGCGCGCTCAACACCGATCTGCCACCTGCCGAACTGCTGAGCGCGCTCAAGGTGCACCAGCGTTTGGCCGACAGCGAGCAGCCGTTGTCCGCCAATATCATGTTTTGGGGGCTTCCAGGGACTGGAAAAACCGAATTTGCCAAATACATCGCGCAGGAAATGGGTAAGCAACTGTTTGTCCAACGCATGTCCGACTTACAGAGCATGTTTGTTGGCGAAACTGAAAAACAGATTGCCGCTGCGTTTCGGCAGGCTCGCAAAGAGAACGCCATTCTGTTTCTTGACGAAGCGGATTCGCTTTTGATTGACCGCAAAACCGCCAGCCGTTCATGGGAAACCAGTCAGACCAACGAAATACTCACGCAGATGGAGAACTTCAAAGGCATCTGTATCTGTTGCACCAACCTGCTCGACCATATCGATGAAGCCGCCCTGCGACGGTTCAGCTGGAAAGTTAAATTCCTACCGCTCACTGCCGAAGGCCGGGAAAAACTCTTTCGGAAATACTTCCATCCAGAAGGACGTCTTCCGAAGGCTGTAAAAACCGGACTGCAAAACGCTCGTGACCTAACGCCCGGCGACTTCAAAACCGTCTGGCAACGCCAGCAGTATCGTGAGAAATCCGTGACAGTAGCCGAGATTCTCGCGGAGCTGTGCAAAGAAAACGCGTATAAGCGCACTCGTACCGGCGGCCCCATCGGGTTCGCCGCCTGAGATTAGCCCGGGACACGGTATGTCCACGGGGCTCTGGTAGAGTGCTCTCATAACAATCCGGAAAGGAGAAAGGAATTTATGTTTCGGGAATTAAAACTGACGGAGGGGATCCACGGGAAGCTGTTCCTACACAAAATGCCGGGAAGAGACGAATCCTCGCTGGAGCAGACATTGGCTGCGATGCGTGAGTGGGAAATTGATCGTATCTTCTGTCTCACTAGCATGGACGAGATTCTCATCAAGTCTCCAGCTTATGGGAAGGTCATTCAACGGGGCGGATTGCCTTGTGAACGCATCGAATTCACCATTCGGGATTACAGCATACCGCAAAATCAGGCGTTGTTTCGCGACTGGCTCAGGGATACCGGAGCCTGGTTGCTCAGTGGCGAGCACATCCTGCTCCATTGCGCAGGTGGACGTGGCCGTACGGGACTTTTCGCCTGCTGTCTGCTCCAGTCTATGGGTATATTGTATGAGGAGGCATCGCTTTGTATTCATGATGCGGGGTGCCGTGCTGATACTCGCGAGCAGGCCGATTTTATGAAAAAGTTTGGTGAGATATGGCGTGCCTCGAACCTTTGATCCCTGACTAAGGGGTTATCCATGCTGGTGCTAAAAATTATTGGAACTATTGCCTTTCTGCTACTAATCGGCTTTTTAATCAGTCTCGGGCCGGCAGGCTTGCTGTGGGCATTTTTTTTAATCTGGGCCATTCTTCAGTAATCTCCGTTCCCAGTCCAAAAACTTCTCCCAAAGCGGAGCGCGGACACAGGTTGTCCACGGGGGTCCGCTAAAGTTTCCGCATAATCAAAACGAGGAGGTCAATGATGTATGATCTTGCGACACGACATATAAAGCTGGGCGCGGTGGAAGGGAGAGCGTTTAAATTTTTGGGCGATATCGGGGAAGTAATCGCGCAGGATTTGCTTGAAAAATGTCACTTTAAAACGTCTCAATTTAAACAAAATACAGACAACTTTCCGTTTGCAGATTTCGCAGCCGAACGGGATGGATCGATATATCTGATCAGCGCCAGGGTCTTTCTAATCGTTTCAAGCTCAAATGACTGGCAAGAACAACAACAAACTAGTAACAATAACCCTGCTAAAACAAATAATTACCCTAGAGCCAGAATTGATGGGAAAGAAGGATGTCATGAAAAAACCAACCAAAATTCTCTATAAAACCAAGCTGGCCGCAGAGCAGGGTGATGCAAGGGCGCAATGCAATCTGGGTTTGTGCTATGCCAAGGGCGAGGGTGTTTCTCTGAACTACAAAGAAGCCGTGAAGTGG
>JBAWXO010000231.1:0-3792 GCA_037144035.1 Kiritimatiellales bacterium | reverse complement strand
GCGACAGTTTTGAAGAGGTCTCCACCTGGCACTTCATCCCGCCGGAGGAAGAGAAATGAACAGGAAAATTTGGAAATTTGGAAATTGGAGAATTAGGGGGAGGAGTTCGTTTGCTCTTCATGCCAATTCTCTAATTGTCCAATCCTCCAATATTCCTAAGCCCCGGAGGGGCTTCACTCTTCTCGAAATCATGATCTCGATTGTGATTCTCGCCATTGCCATGGCGATTGCGTTCCAGACCTTTTCGGCGGTGACGCGCGGCTGGACCGGTGCGCGACTGCGGATGGACAAGGTGCACCACGGTGACTTTGTCCTGGGCCAGTTATCCTCCGCGCTCCGCTCCATGGCCTTTTTTACAAACTCACAGGAACAATGCGGCTTCCGGATTAAAAATAATTCGACAGGCAAAGGCAAACACACCATCAGCTGGGTGACGGCCAGCAGTGCGTTTATTCCGCCCGGCGAGGATGCCTATTCACATGGTGCGCATCGCATTGAGGTCGGCGGCGGAACCGATGAGGACGGTGTCGATGGACTGGTAGTGACGGTCTGGCCCTATCTGGCCGACGAAGAGAAAGTGGAAAAGAAAAGCTGGTTTGTCAGCGAGAATATTAAAGGACTGAGCTGTAAGGTCTATGACACCCATGAAGAAAAAAACAGCTGGGAAGACAGTTGGGAATACAGCAACAAAATTCCCGGGCTGGTCGAAATCACCCTCTACGCAGAGCCGATCAAAGAATATGACGAGCCGGTGGAATTCCGGCAAATCATCGAAATCCCGCTCGGCCCGCCCGTCACCAACGATGTTTCGGAGGCGAAGTGAAAAGAATTTATGATTTACGATTGTTGATTTACGATTGTCGAGGAAAGCTTGCAGCCGCCTTGCATGAAGAAGGCTCACCTGATCGTCAATCAACAATCGTAAATCGTAAATCCGGCAGCGCGCTGGTGGTGGTGCTGTGGATCATCATAATCATCGCGCTGATTGTCAGTGCGTTTTCTTTTGAAATGCAGCTGGAGGCCAGGATCATCACGTTACAGCGCAAACGGTTCAAGGCCGACCAATTGGCGCTGGCGGGGGTCGAGATGGCCAAGGCCATGCTGGCTTTTAAGGAAGAGAAAACCACGACCGAAGAGAAGATCGTTTATGAAGATCCCTATTTAAATGAAGCGGTCAAAATTGCCGACGCCCTGCCGATTGTCTACAGCGAATTGCTCGGCGACGGTGAGATCACGATCAAGATCGACTATGAAGAAGGCCGGCGGAATATCAAGAAGTTGACGCCCGGAGAATGGAAAATGCTGTTCGAACAGGCCGGCATTCCAAACACCAGCTGGGATACGATGCTCGACTGTCTGACGGACTGGCAGGACGAGAATGATCTGCATCAGCTCAACGGCGCGGAGTCCGACGATCCGTTCTACAAAAAACGCGGCTATGAATGTAAAAATGCGCCGGTGGATACGGTCGAGGAATTGCTGCTGATCAAAAACTGGGGCAAAGAGGTGCTCTATGGAACGCCGCCCGATGAAAAAACAGATGAACCCATTACCGGCATAGCCAACCTGCTGACCACCTGGGGCGACGGCGGGGTCAACCCCAACAGCGCCGGCACCAATGTGCTCAACAGTCTGAAAATATCCGAAAGCATGATCGACGCCATTCTTGAATTTCGCCTCGGCCCGGACGGCGAGGCGGGTACGGCGGACGATGGGATCATACAGAAGGATTTCGATGCGATGGGTCTGGGCGCCACTGGTTTTTTCACCCTTAAGCCTAATTATGTGAAGGTGAAGGCCATCGGCAAGGTCGGCGATGTGCAAAGTCAAATCTCCTGCATCTTTATGCTGGGCGAAAAGGCGGCCGTTCCTCTATTCTGGCTTGAAGGAAAAACGTCTGAATGATGCTTTTTACTCATACAACCGGCATTCACTACACCGACGAAATCGTCGAGTGGGCTGTGTTGCGTAAAAACCGCAAGGGCACGGAAAAAATCCGCGAAGGCTCCCTGCCGGTTCCGGAAGGCTTTTTTAAGCAGGAAAACGCGCCGCTGTTCCCGGCGGAAGTGCTTTCCGGAATCCGCCGCAGTTTTCGCGGCGTTGTGACGGTTTCGCTCCCCTCTTCCCAGTTGCTGATGCGCATGCTCGAACTGCCCTCGACTAATCCGCAGGAACTCAAGAGCATGGTCGAACTGCAGATGGATCAGATATCGCCCTTTCCGGTCGACCAGCTGACCGTCTCCTACGAAGTGCTCCACCAGACCGAGGACCATTCGCGCGTGCTGGCCGTTGCCGCACAGCGCAAAACGGTGGATGCCCTCGGCGATCTTTTTAAAGCTCAGAATGTTTACATCCGCAGTTTAGATGCCGAAATCCTGGCGTGGTGGAGCCTGCTGATCGCTCACGGGCAGGTGCCCTGCCAGGGCCGTGTCATCCTCATCCTCGAAGAGCACACCGAGTTTTCGATGATCGTGGTGGACGATGGGGTGCCGGTCTGTTTCCGATCGTTGGAGCTTTTCCACGACTTCACCGACGAAGCGGTCATGCACGAGATCGTCGAAGAAATGCGCTACACCCTGCTCTCGCTTGAAGCCGAATACGGTCACCGCGACAGTTGCATGATTGAAATCTGGAGCGAATCAGAATTTCCGGAACAGCTCATCAACCTGCTCAAAGAGCAATGCGGCGGCGCGATCAACCTGCACGCATTGGGCTCCATCCCGCCCGTTTCCGAAGGGCTCGCCCTGCGCACGGCGGAACGCCGCCTGCACCATGCCGAGCTGGTGCCGCGCGAATGGATAGAACTGCAGCGCCGCAAGCGGCTCATAAAAATTGGTACGATTGCGACCATCGCCCTGCTCAGCATCTGGATGGCGGCCATCTCGGTGACAGGCGCTGTCTTCTCGTTCCAGCAGGCCGCATATAACCGGGTGCGCCGGGAAGCCGTGAAGTACGACGCGCCCGCCCGCGCCGCGCAGGCCGCCCGCGAAGAAATGATCTCGCTCGAAAAATATGCCGACCGCTCGCACTCCGCGCTTGAATGCCTGCGCGCCGTCGCCATCGCCCTGCCCGACGGGGTTGAACTCGGCTCGTTCACCTACAAGAAAAACGAGGCCGTCAGCCTGCGCGGCTCCAGCGGCGGGGCTGAGGCGGTGTATGACTTCTTCCAGAAACTCGGTGCCTCCGAAATTTTTGCGGGCGTCAAAGACCAGCCGGTCAGCACCCGCATGGTGAAAGAAAAACGCGTTTCCACCTTCGCGGTCACCGCTGAACTTCCGAAAAACAAACCGGAGGGCGCGCCATGAAAATTTCTAAACGCGAAACCTTCCTCGGACTGACTGCGCTCACCATCATCCTCTTCGGCCTCACCTACTGGCTGGCCGGTTCGCGCATTGCCGACCAGCGGCGAATCAAAGCGGACAAGGTTCGTCTGTTGCGCCAGATTGAAGTGCACAAACGCATCCTCTCCGAAAAAGACGTCTGGTACAGCCGGCTGGAGGAACTTCAATCGCAACTGCCGGTCTACGACAGTAAAACCGCCATCACCGCCGAACTGCTCAAACTCATCAAGCGCACAGCCGATGAACACAAACTCGACCTGGTTCGCACTCAGCCCTACAGCGAAAAACAAACCGGCACGCTCTACGAACTCGGTGTCAGTTGCAACTGGGAAGGCTCCCTCGACGCGCTCGTCCGCTTCCTCTACGAACTGCAGAAACAGGGCGTCCGGTTCGATGTGCTTCAGCTCAACGCCCAGCCCGACGCCCAGCGCGACCGGATCTTGAAAGGTTC
>JBAWXO010000230.1:0-3805 GCA_037144035.1 Kiritimatiellales bacterium | reverse complement strand
AAACCAGATCAGAAACAGAACTAAAAAGTGACAACTTTAAATCAGGACGTGACACTTTTTTATGCGGCATTCATCATGAATTTGGGCCATTTGGGGTTTTTTTATCTTGCCTTGTTCCCTCCCGCCGAGAACTTTTTCGTTTTTGGAGTTCAACCGACCGTACAACTAGTATTAATCATAGAGGCTCTCTGTTATTCACTGTCATTTGCTCCCTATATCTATTTAATAGTTGTGGCATCAAAGGGGGAATCAAAAGCGACGATTTTCGCTTTTCTTTTAAGTGTATCTACGGTTGGGTGGACGATTCCCGGAGCTCTGAGCGGGATTCTTCAAACTTCTGTCGGTTATCCCGTCTTTTTTTCCCTTGTTAGCGTCATTGCCATTCCAACAATCCTGCTCATCCGGAAAGTCGACTTCTCCACCCTGGTTGAAGAATAGAGGAAAATAAATTATGAGTGAATTACCTGTCGCCGATAAAAGACATATCACAAACGGGATTCCACTCCCCGTTGACGGGTATTGTGACCAAGCGTACCTGCTTCAGTGTCAAGATGCCTCCTGGGTTTGCGCCCTCACCACGGGAAAAGCGCGGGAGGGGGATAAGGGGCAGCATGTTTTGGTTCTCAAGTCGAACGATCAGGGCAAGTCCTGGCATAGCCCGGTTGCCTTGGAATCACCCGAGGGTCCCGAAGCCTCATACGCTGTTCTTTATCTGACCCCTTACGGGCGTATCTATGCCTTTTACAATTACAACAATAGCGGGCTTCATGAAGTTCTTCGTGAGGACGGTGGCGCATGGTGGCGGGTCGATTCATTGGGGCAATTTGTTTTTCGATTCAGCGATGATCATGGAGCGACATGGTCCAAAGAGCGTTATGAGGTTTCTGTGCGGGAATTTTCCTGTGATCGCTCTAATGCTTATGATGGAAAGATTCGATTTTTTTGGAATGTGGGGAAACCTTTTACCTCCGGGGCATCCGCGTTCATTCCTTTGACCAAGGTGGGTGCTTTCGGGGAGGGCTTCTATTCCCAATCTGAGGGGGTTCTTATTCAATCCCCGAATCTGATGACGGAGACCGATCCGCGTCAGATTCAATTTGGAACTTTACCGGAGGGCGAACGCGGTCTTAAGGCGCCTCCAGGAGGGGGAAGGATATCGGAGGAGCATAGCTATGCGGTTTTAAGTGATGGATCATTTTATGCCGTTTATCGAACAACCGATGGTTGGCCCGCCTGTTCGTACAGTCGAGATCAGGGAAAGAGTTGGGAAACGCCGCAATACAAGACATACACGCCGAACGGGAAACGGATCAAACACCCCCGTGCCGCCAATTTTATTTGGAAGTGTTCCAATGGGTTGTATCTTTATTGGTTTCACAACCATGGAGGTAGCGTGATTCGAGAAATGGCGGATACCAGCCCTCATCCAATCCCCACGTCTCATCAACAAGGAAACCCCTGGGCCTGTTATTTTGGGCGCAATCCCGTTTGGTTAAGCGCGGGGAGAGAGGTTGCGGTCGGGGGAAAAAGATATATTGAATGGACTCAACCCGAAATCGCGCTTTACGACGACGACCCTTTTGTTCGCATGAGTTATCCCGATCTTTTGGAAATCAAAGGAGAATACTGGCTGACAGAGACACAAAAAACGGTCGCGAGGGTTCATCACTTGGAAAAGGGTTTTCTGAACAAACTCTTTACGCAATTTGATTCGTCTAATCGAGTCACAGAGGGACTAGTCTTTAGTTGTGATTCCAATCAGACGCAGACAGGTCAAGTCATACTCCCGAAGCTTCCTGTGTTTTGTATAAGCAACGCGGATCGCGAAGACGGGCGGCTAAAGGAGCTTCGCGTTGGAGTGACGTTGACATTTTCGTTTGATTTTAAAGGAAAGGCCGAAGTGCTTTTGAATTCACTCAACTCCCATCAAGCCGGAGTAAAGGTTGAGATTGATGCGCGGGGGCAAGTCAGATTACAAATGGGAGACGGTCGGCGGATTTCACTTTTGGATTCGGGACCTGATCGGGTTGCTGCGGATCAACATCATGCCCTGACGATCATTCTCGATGGGGGCCCCAAAGTGATTCTCATTCTTCTCAATGGCGCCTTATGCGATGGGGGTGACGACCGGCAGTATGGTTGGGGGTATTTCAACGCTCACATGGCGCACCTGAACGGATTAGGTTGCGCGGAGATATCTCCAAGGGTCGATCGTTTTTTACTATATGATCGTGCGTTGAGTGTCAGTGAGAGTGTTGCGCAGCATCGGTTTTTTGGTTGTTGGCGGAAGTGAGTTTCGGGGAGTAATGCCAAACATCGTGATGTACCGGATCGCTCAGATGCTCGCCATGATTAATGAATGCACAAAAAAATGAAAAGACCGCGAAAAGGTGTGTAAAATAAATCCAGGGGAACTTCTGATGGACTCATTCCCCCTCTTTCACCCCACCTGTAACACAAGGAAAAACCTCATGAAAAACACCCTCATCCTCCTCGCCGCCCTGCTGCTCGCGCCGCTGGCTGCGCTCAACGCCGCCCCTGCCGCCGAGCAGTCGGTGGCGAAAGCCACGGCGAAGGAAGAACCGGCGTCGGGGCCAGATGCCAAGGCCGCTTTTAACTGGCTGTCCTTTCCCGATGCCGCCAGGTTCAAAGTGCTCGGGCTCTACTGGTTCGAAGAGAACAAGCCCCAACTGTGGCGGTTGCCGAAGCAACAGGTTGACTCCCTGCCCAAGGGCGTGCAGCGCGGCTGCAAGCAGTCGTCGGGCGGGCGGATCCTGCTCAACTGTGACAGCACAGCGCTGGGACTGAAGGTGGTTGCCTCGAACGGCGGCAGCGGCAAAGGGTTCGCGGTCTATGTCAATGGCACGTTTCAAGGCTCCGCCGGCGTGAGAGCAACTAACGGCGAGACCGACCTGGTGCTGTTCCAGGGGCTCGACAGGAAGCCCAAGGAAATCATCATCTACCTGCCCCACCGCCAGGATGTGGTGGTCAAAGCCATCGGCGTGGATGCAAACACCAAATTCAGCCCTCCCGCCCACAAGTTCGCCAGGCCCTTGCCGATCGTATTCTACGGCTCCTCGGTCTGCCAGGGCAACGGCGCGTCGAACCCCGGCATGACCTACGAGGCCATCCTGGCCAGGGCCCTGAACCTCGACTTCATCAACCTGGGGTTTGGCGGCGCAGGCAAGGCGGAGGAGAACGTGGTCAAGCTCGTCAACGCCATTTCCGCCTGCTGCTACGTTTTCGACCTCGGCAAATCCTACGGCGCGCAGGACATGACCCCCTACAAGCTCATGCTGGATGCCGTCCGCAAATCACATCCCGACACCCCCATCCTCTGCCTCACCCCCATCACCTCTATCCGCGAAGTGCAGGACGAAACCTACTCCAAGCGCAGCATCCACGACCGCACGGTCATGCGCGACGCGGTCAAGGAGTTCACCAAGACCGGCGGCGGGAACGTCATCCTGGTCGAAGGGGAAGACCTGCTCGGGTTCAAGGAACATGACGGGCTGTCCAAAGACGGTGTGCATCCGGGAGACCAGGGCTACGCCCGTATCGCCGGAAAGCTGCTGCCGATCATAAAGAAGGCCGTGGGGCTATAGACTGGCGGTGCCCGCCCCGGACAACCCACGTTTCCCCTCCCTTGTTCAGTTGAAAGTCGCAGGTCTTTCAAACCCTTGATGCCCTCCACAGGACGAGAATCCTGATACTGCCAGCAGACAAGCCGGTCAATTCTTTTAATTAATTGCCAGGCACTACGAGTACGGATCGGCGCTCCTGACCCCAAAGTTTCCTGCGTTGT
>JBAWXO010000229.1:0-3810 GCA_037144035.1 Kiritimatiellales bacterium | reverse complement strand
CACAGGCGAATGATCTCAACCTGATCATGAATCAGCCGCTCGCAGACATTTATCCAGTGACTGAAATCACAGCAGAGTTTCATTTCCGGGAACTCCCGCAACAGATCGCGTGTGATCCAGGGGTTGTAGAGCACCCGGCTGCGATGCGTTTCATGCACAACGGGCACCCCGCAATCCGCTTGAATCTGCAACGCTTCCCTGAAAAATTCACGGGATTCGGCGGCGCTGAATGCGTCCCGCCCGCTGTGCGCATTGATCAGTAGCGGCTCAAAGGTCACCGCCCGTTCCACCTGCGCCCGAAATGAGTCCAAATGCTCCTGCAATGTCTGTCCGACCGTGCCGATCTGGGCAATATAAAAGAACCCGTGCCGCTCCAGCAGATCCCGGAACAGCGCTTCTTTTTCAGACACCGGCAGCACGGCATCGATTCCTTCATAACCGAGCGAAGCAAAATCCGCAAAGCCGGTCTCCCAGTCGCGGGCAAACCCCCAAAGATGGCGTGCTGCTTTGAGTTCCATGATCCGGCTCCTAATCCGTTAACAGCGTATATCCCGGACGGCGGTAAGCGACCGCCTCGGAAAAAAGCGCTTCAATATTTTCGTTCGGCACGTCCGCACGGATTCCGTGGTCGGCACTGCAAATATAACCCCCGCCCTCGCCAAGCAGATCGATACAGCGCCGCACCTCCGCACGAACCTCGTCCGGCGACTGGAACGGCAATCGCTGCGAATTGACCGCACCGAAAAAGGTGATGTGCTTCCCGTACTCGCGCTTTAACTGCTCGGGACTGATCGGCAACGTATGCAGCTGCACCGTTTCCCAGACATCCATGCCGATATCGATCAAATCCGGCAACACCGGCGAAATATCGCCGCAGGAATGGAACCAAACGTATTTACCGTGCTTTTTGGTCAGCTCGAACAGCTTCGCGTAGCGCGGCTTGAGATATTTGCGCCAAGCCTCGGGCGAAAGCATTAAGCCGCGCTGCGACCCGAAATCATCCGCGCCGCAGACAATCGGCATATGTTCACCGCAGGTTTCAATCAAACGTTCAGTGCAGGCATAAGTAATTTCGAAAACCCGCTCCAGCGACGCCTCAAAAAGCTCCGGCTCACAGGACATGTTGACCAATGCATTCTCCATGCCCATCAAGTCAAACACCCGGCACAACAGCGGATACCAATGCGGTCCACGCACAGCGTAATCGCCACTGATCGCCGCCGCCTTTCCCGCCGCACGGGCATAATCGAATTGATCCGGATCCGGCCAGGCATGCCGGTCAATATCAGCAATGGATTCTGCATTTCCCAGCGGATACCAGTGCTCGGTACCATAATCTTTCTTCGCCACCGCGCCCCATTCATTCAACGTTTCCCCGTCTGGTGAAACGCTGAGTTCTCCCGCATACGCCATCTCCAGCCGGAAACAATCAATCCCTACCTTGGCATAGGCCGGCGAATAATACCCGATATCCGGATGCACCATCGGCTCATGCTCCTGAATACCCAGATAGCGGGAAAACTCATATTCCTTTTCAATCTCCTGCACCGCCACCGGAATCCTATCCGGCACTTCATGCCGGATCGCCGCCAGAATCCGTTCCTTTGAATTCATCTGCATTGTCCTGCCTCCTCATACATCGCCACGATATTTTCTATTCTGCAGTCCGTCTGGAAGTTATGCGTCGGGCCGAGAAAGAAGCCCCCGTTGAGGCCGTCCATGTCCCGGATCAAATCCCGGACGGCGGCGCGAACCTCATCGGGCGTGCCCTGTGAAAGAACCACGTTCTCATCCACTCCGCCTGAAAAGACCACTCGATCCCCGAATTCGACATGCAGTTCCGCAGGAACCATGCCCCTCGCGGTCACTTGCAAAGGATCGAGCACATCCACACCCGCCTCCAGCAGGTCGGGAATCAGCTCGCGCACCGCGCCGCACGAATGGTGATAGTAGTGCGCACCGTGCTTTTTAGCGACGGCGGCATATCGTTTCAGCCCCGGCTGCACCCGGGCCCGCCACGGCTCCGGCCCGACGGTCAGACTTTGCTGCGAGCCGTAATCATCGCCGATGCGCATAAAATCAATCCGTCCGCCGGCCGCGTCCAGCATCCGGTCAATAAAGGCCTCGTTAAAAGAGACGATTTTCTCCGCCAGCGCGTCGAAGAATTCCGGTTCGACCAGCACATCCATCCACGCCTTCTGTTCCCCGCACATGGCTTCCATCAACTGGATCAGATTCGGCGACGCATACCCCGGTGCAGTCATGATGGCATAATCGGCATACTGCTCGCATTGATCTTTCAGTACCGAAAAATCGAACCAGTCCAGCGACGGCCATTGCCAGTTATCCAGTTCCGCCGGATCCTCCATGTCGGCGAACGGCCGCTCCGCCAGTTCCCAGTAACCGGCGTCCTCTGAAAAAGTGGTATAACGATAGTTTAGCCCCCAGATATCGCGCCGAGTTCTGTCCGGATTCTCTAGTGCCGGGCCGACATACACCGGCTCCACCCAGCGGAAATCGATATTCAACCGCTCCAGCAATTCCTCATAGGTATTAAGTCCCAGATCATTCAGGAGTCGCTGCCTGACCTCCGGCACGTCCCGGTAAAACAGCGGAATCCGATCCACCCGTTCGTGTCGCATGGCATGTGCTACGCGCTCCCTCGGTTTCATACCCCTAACTCCATTTTGTCAAAGTTGTCATAAAATAGAAGTGCATTTAATAGATTGCACCGTTGTTTTAAAATCAGGGAAAACTGTTAATATTTTTTTAACACGCTTTATCCGAACATGGTCATTCGTAAATTAATAAAAAAATCCAAAGTTGTTTTTGCTATGAAAAATAACTGCACAGTTCTGGTGGCTTGGAATAAACTCAGCATACGGCATTTTCATTGACTGAGAGTGAACATAAAATTAGCTACCGAAGCCAATGAAGGAATATTGTGATGGATTTGCACTTGAAAGAACGCGGCGATCAAAACCGAGAAAAAATTGATCTTGTTGCACATGGATATCTACCAGACGGATCGCCTATGAGAAGAGGATTATCTCCACGGCCTTTTGCTTCTGGCTATGTTGAACGTGAAGAAGGCTCCCGAAAAGTTCTCTTCTACGACCCCTCGGTCGAACTTGGTTTCCCAAAATGTGTAATCGCGGAAGATCACCCGGCCAATCGTATTCTTATCAATGGGGAGGATTGCGGACAGCTCCATGCCTATGTGGCTCATGAGGCCTATAACAACAAAGGCGGTATACGCGCTTTAAGTCAGGAGCCAGCAACAGCCAGATTCAAGTGGATATCGGAACCCCTGTTGTAAATACCTGGTATATGCTGACCCTGACCGTGGATCGCAGCACAGATACAATCAAGATGTATCACAACGGCGGGGCATTTTCCGGTTCTGCGTCGATCTCAGGTTTTGGCAGTCTGGATGGGCCGTTTGGAACCTATTTCGGCGCAGTTGTCAGCGGCGGGTCTTCGAATATCGTAACTTCATTCATGACTATGGATGAAATTTCAATATGGAACAAGGCGCTTACGACGGATGATATTACGGCGCTCTACAACAGCGGTTCCGGATTGGCCCTTTCTGTTTCGCCGGCGACATACACCCTGACAGTCACCAGCGGCACGGGCGGCGGTTCGTACACCAATGGGCATGTGCAGGCGATTGTTGCCAGCAATCTGTTCGCCAAGACCTTTGTGGCATGGACCGGTAACACCCAGTATGTTGCCAGTGCCAGCTCCGCGAGCACCACGGTGACGATGCCGGCGCAGGCCGTTTCTCTGACCGCGACCTATGTGGAC
>JBAWXO010000228.1:0-3819 GCA_037144035.1 Kiritimatiellales bacterium | reverse complement strand
GGGCTCAGCGCTAGCCAGCACTGTTTTTTAAACTGCTTATGGGACTACAGTGATTTGTAAAAAGGGTTTTGGAGATAACGATAAAAAAGATTGTTCACGGAAGTGCGTTTTTAGGGGTGTTCACGGCGTACGTTTTTAGCGCCTCTTCGGGATGGATCGATTCGGAAGGTCATAGATATTCAAGTGAAAATATTTTTCGGCGCGGTATCCTGCTCCCGTCCGCCGGTTGATTCCCCCCCCTTATAGTAAGAGGCCTCCTGTCGAAGGATATGGTTCTTTGAAATTTGATTGTTTTCTGCTGACCCTTTTATACCCCTCCACCGTAGGCGCGGCCACCGTCCGCACCCACAGGGAAACAAGCAAGGGGTGGAAAAGAGTTTTACCACGGAGGTCCAAGCATCGGAAGATTTTTGACCGCAAAGACGCCAAGGCCGCAAAGATACAGAGGGAGACCGCGTAGGGAGGATGATGAAAGATGAAAAATGAATTGCGCGGCCACCGTCCGCACCCACAAGGGAAAAAATAATAATCAATAACCAATGAACAATTTACAAGGGGTGGCGGAAAATTTTTACAGCAACGAAGGGGAAACCCGACCACGGATGAACACGGAGTGAGACCGCGTAGGGAGAAGGATGAGGTATGAAGTATGAAAGATGAATTGCGCGGCCACCGTCCGCACCCACAGGGGAAAGCGTGCTCGGCGATCCCGCGCCACCTTGAGAAGGACGGGGAGAGCCGTCCCTACCTGAAGATTCGGCGCCTGAGCACCTGCCCTGCGACGAGAGAGACGAAGCGCGGATTGCCGATGAGGTAGCGCCGCCAGAGGCGTTTCGGTTCAACAGCCAAACGGAACAGCCACTCCAACCCCTTTGCCATCATCCAGCGCGGAGCTTGCTTCACCTGTCCGGCATGGAAATTAAAAGCCGCGCCGACAGCCAGAAGCGCCGCCGCATTCAGGCGCGGGCGGAACTCTGCCACCCAGTAATCCTGTTTCGGAGTCCCCAGTCCGCACCAGACGATATCCGCGCCCGATGCATTGATCATTTCCGTCACTCCATCTTTCTCCGCTTCGGTCAGTGGACGGAATGGCGGCGAATACATGCCGGCGATTTGTAAGTCTGGAAACTGTGAGAGCAGCTTGGCTTTCAGCTTTTTCAATACGTCGTCGGTCGCGCCATAAAAGAAGTGTGATACACTTTTTTTACCAGTTGGTGATTTGAGGTTTGATGTCGGAAGTTGCACACTTTCCACGGTCGACTTTCCACAGCCCACACCCTCTGACGTTGCCGTGCAGAGCGCCAGCATCAGATCCGGACCGTAAACTCTTGTGGCTTCCTTAAACCCGTAATGATGCGCCAGCCAAACCAGAGGCATACCATCCGTCGTTGCCATACCCGCTTCACTGATAATTTTTGCCATGTCTGGACGGTCAAAGCACTGCACCATCGTATCGGCCGTGCAAATATTCACATAATGCCGCTGTCCGGTCGCAACCCAGTTCAGCACCCGGCCCTTCGCCCCCTCAAGAGTCATTGCGGAAAGAGAAACCACGCCGGCAGGGAACCGGGAAAAGCCCTCTTTATCGAGCCGCGGTTGCAACGGGCGCTCGTGAAGAAACATCGGATACTTTCTTAAATGCAATATCTGCATGGTTGCATCGAAAACAAAACGGGGGTTGTCCGGCAAATAACGCTTCCAGAGCCGCGGCTGTTTGATCGCCCGATGAAGCCACTGGAATCCTGAATACTTGGCCCAATCCGGAGCATCTTCCTGAACGCCTGCATTCACATCAAAAGCGTAGCCGACCGGACAGATGATCTTGCAGTCCAGCTTGTCGCGCATTTGATCCATAAAATAGAGCTGCTTTGGCGTGGAAATTCCGATCCAGAAAATATCCGGTTTGGCCTCCGCGACCCGCGCGACCAGATGGGCTTCTTCCTCCGGCGTCAGCGGGCGAAACGGGGGACAGTAAATCCCGACGATCTGTATTTCTGGGTGCTTGCGCTCCAGTTCGACTTTCAGTTTTTCAACGATACCCGGCGCAGCACCGTAAAAGAAATGTTTCCAACCTTTGGAAGCCGAGTAGGCGCAGACATCGCGAAGCAGATCGGGACCATAAACCCGCTCGATATTTTGATATCCGAACAGCTTGCCCAGCCAGACCAGCGGCATGCCGTCCGGCGTGTTCAGCACCGACTCATTCAATATGCGCTGCATCTTCGGGTTGCGCCGCGCCTCCATGATGCCGGCCACACCCAAAGCGCTTGTCATCGCAGGGCGATGCCGACCAGAGGTCGGAGATCGGAGGTCGGAGGTCAGGCTGTTCTGATCTGATCGCTGATCTTTGACGTCCGACTTCTGCATGAGGGATTCGTCTTCGATTATTCGGGAGAATAACTGGAGACAATCGCTCATCCCTACCGCATCAACCCCGACGCCAAGAACATTGAAACGGGAAGTTTCTTTTGCGCGGCGTTCTGCGAGGAATTCGTAAAAGAGATGCACCGGAACAAAGATCAAAAGCCCGCAAAGCAGGCCGAAGGTGCTGTCCAGAATACTCATCCCCGTTACCAGCCGGGTAGGCGAGAGAACCTGAAGCAGCTCGATTTGAAGAGCGAAAACCGCCCCGACGAAGAGAAGAAAGCCTAAACGGGACGCATAGACAGCAAAAACGCTTTGTGAAACAGCTGACAGCTGGACGTTCGAAGTTAGTGGTTTTTTCTCACTGTTCGTCCTTTTGCGGCCTGATGGGAGATCGGTTCTTCGCACAGGCGGCTCCAGCGGGAAGAGGTAACAAATCCCCAGCGCAAATCCAAGCAGACCGAAAAGAATCATCTTGCCATGCCGGAAGGGATCAAGATGACTGATCGATTCTCCATAGTTGATCAGCTGCTGTTTCAGACTGTACTGTTCGAAAATATTGCCCGTATAAACCGCGTTCCAGGTCGACTCCAGATTCTGAATTATCTGTTTCGAGGCTATCTGCGGATAAAGGCTCACACGCTCCTTCGGGATTAATGCGCCGATCAGAATCAGAACCGCCAGCAAAGCAACGGCAAATCCGCCGATCTGCTTAAAGAGTTCTGCGCGCAACAGGCACCCGAAAGCCATGCAGCCCCAACAGATTCCGATTCCCCACGCGCCCCAACCGGGGAGAGTCATGTTGAACAGGATGCGGATCAAAAGCAGTCCGGACAGTAACGCCGTAAAAAGCAGTAACGGCAATGCGCCGAGCAGGATGTTGAATAGTTTTGTTTTCATGATCGTACCGTTGAAATACGGCAGAGGAAGGGGGTGTTATAAACCGTCATGAGTTGCTGATAATTAACTTCAGCGGAATACTTCGCTTCGAAATCCTGCTTCGCCTGTGCTCCAATCCGTTCCATCTCAGCAGGATGACTAAATGCCCAGACTAGTTTGTCAGCTAAATCGTCAACATCACCCGTTTTGAAACAAAGCCCTGTTTCAGATTCTTTGATAAATGAGGCTGCAACAGACTGGTTGCTGATCAATGCCGGAACACCTTGCAACCCCGCCTCCACAACCGTCAGCCCGAAAGTCTCATACCATACAGAAGGAAAGACAAAAAACTGCGCGTGGCGCATGAGAAGCAGAACTTCATTTTTTGGTTTCTTTCCAAAAAAATGAATGTTCTGCGGCTTTAGGCTGTCGGCTTTAGGCTTTAGGCGGGACGTAAGGGATTCGAGGGCCTCCCGTTCTGGGCCGTCGCCAACAATAATCAGCTCAGGCTGATTGTTGCCGGTGTCACGTCCTGATTTAAAGTTGTCACTTTTTAGTTCTGTTTCTGATCTGGTT
>JBAWXO010000227.1:0-3831 GCA_037144035.1 Kiritimatiellales bacterium | reverse complement strand
CGGATTGTTATTAGTAGACATCGTATAAGAAGAACCAAGGTTCGTAATGCTGCTCCAAGGAGTTGTGCAGAGATTCTCCATTTCGCAATCCGCAACCATCGCAGCCCGCGATATTTCTCTCGCCGACCAGATCTGCTTCAGACACTGGGTGCTCGCAGCATACAGTGCAACCAAGCCGATGGCCGCAACAGCGACCCCCACAAGCACCTCCACCAACGTGAAGCCTCCAACATTTTTCCTCCTAACCATACTCGTCATCCCTATTCCCCGTATATTGGAAAGCATTTGATATGCCAAGATTAATCTGTTTCCACCGTTTACACGGTTTCCTGAATCTGAAACAACCCCTTAGCCTACAGACGCTCAAAACGGAATGCTTGATACGCTCCGACTTGATCTGCTATTCTAGACAAATAAGGGAGCTGGTCCGTCATCATGAAAAACAAATGCGCATTTACTTTAATAGAAATTCTGATCGTTGTGGCGATCATCGGAATAATCGCGGCGATCGGAGTCCCGTTATCTTTAAATGCGATCAAAAAATCCCAAGACCGCGCCAAAGAAATCAATGTAGCGAGCGTCGAGGCTGCAAAAGAGCAGTGGGCGCTTGAAAATAGCAAAACCAACGGAACCGCTGTAGTGTGGGGCGATATCTCAAACTATATGAGCAGCACGATCACAAGTCTGAGCAATCTGAACGTGGGTGGATACGCGATCACTATCAACAAGATCGGCACTAAAGCATCCTACTGAGCAATGAGTTACGGTAAGTCCTCGGACTGGGCATGTCGTCCGGAAATTAATTTAAAGGCCATGCAGGCCGCTCGGCGTGAGAGAGACGGGGCTTCTATTCCTTGAAAACCGATTCTTCTGTCCGGTTGCGCCTGTACACCATTCACACTTCCAGATTCTGAGAATTTTCTCATTTCTGTCTGCGTGCTTTGATGCGGTAGAAGCTGTTGGAAAAGCTCGGCCTACTCCATCCGGACTTTGATTTGATAATGGTTAATTCTGGAATCGGGATTTACGTTGGTATAGCTGCCCTGCGGATAGAGGATGTTGGTTTCCAAAGGTTGGAAGCCGTTCATCAGATTCGTCGACCAGTATACCGAATAGACCCGTCCGGAAACTGGACTCCAGCTGACCGTATCGCGGGTGTTTTGCGCCGCCTTGAGAACGGAGGTTCCATTGGTCGGATCGGTTCCAGCAATGTATTCCTGCCAGGTTTTCAGTCCGTCCATATCCTGATCGAGATCGGCATCCGTGTTGTAATTGGTTAGTCCGTATTGCGCCAGCCATTCGTACGGCACATCCGCCGGGGCGGTGGTGGTCACCTGCGCCGTGAAGGTCGCAGCCAATACACCCGAGGTCTGCACGTTGCTCCAGATAAAGTTGGTGGTTGTACTGTTGTTGCCAAACGACATGCCCGTCACGGCCGTTCCATTCGTGGTCAGCGTCGCGATCCGGTAATAATTGCTCGCCGTGATCACAAAGTTCGCGCTATCGCCGAACGACACATTCGTGCTCGCCGGCGAGACCGTTCCACCAATTCCCCCGTTAGCCGTCAGCGTGTAATAGACGGCGGCGTCTTTGTACGTTGCCGTCAGGGTGACCGCATTCGTTGACATGGTAACCAGAGCGTTCGTGAAGTTGACGTTGTTCACAACTTGCGTGTCGCCGGTCCACTGGTCGAAGACCTTCCCGGACGGAGCATTGCTGGCCGCAATCGCCACCTGCTGTCCGTCGGAATACGATCCGCTGCCGCGGCCCCCGTTAATGGTGAGAAGATAAGGAACCCACAGCGCGGTCGGACGACCGGCCCACAGGTCTGGAACCGTTGGCCAGTCGACGGCTTCAGTTAAACGATAGACCGTCGTGAGATTATCAGAGTAGAACACATCCGTACCATAGCTGGGGGCGTTACCCAAAAAATAGGCGCCGGTCAGGCTGGTGCATTCATAGAATACATAGTCCTCAAGGGTGGTGACGCTGTCAGGAATCGTGACGCTGATCAGGCCGGAACAGGTTTGAAACGCCGAGTACCCGATACCGGTAACGCCGTTTGGGATCGCATAACTTCCTGTTTTCCCTGCGGGGCATACAGTTAAGATCGTCTGATCCTTGTTGAATAAAACCCCCTCCAAACTGCTGTAGAGGGCGTTCCCTTCATTCACCTCAATCCAGGTCAAGCTTCTGCATGCATAGAATGCATCGCCCCCGATGCTGGTAACGCTGTCTGGAATCGTGAGGCGGGGCAGGCCGATGCAAGTTTCGAACGACCAGTCCTCGATGGTGGTAACGCCGTCCGGGATCGTATAACTTCCTGTTTTCCCTCCGGGATATGCACTTAAGATCGTCTGATCCTCGTTGAATAAAACCCCATCCAGACTGCTGTAGAGGGAGTTACCCTCATTCACCTCAATCCCGGTCAGGCTGGTGCATTCATAGAACGCATCACCGATGGTGGTGACGCTGTCAGGAATCGTGATACTGGTCAGGGTGCAGAACCAGAACGCCTTGTCCGCGATAGTGGTGACCGGAAGATCCTCGATTGTGTCTGGGATTGTTAGAGAGGTTGGAGTACTTTGATATCCCGTGATGGTGATTGTGTTGTTATCATTAGTTGCCCACGTAAGATATTGGGTCTGCGAAAAGGCGGAGAACGCAGTTAGAAAAACGGCCAGCAGGATCAGTTTCTGTTTCATATTAACCCCTGATTAGACATTTCCAGAGCAAACTAAACAGATGTCTTCATCTTGACAACCCCACTATCAAGATTTTTTCTTATTTTTAATATAATTTGACCAGCCCTTGAGTATGAATCCAGTTTCTAAGTTAGGATTTGAGCGAAGTTAATTCTTCGAGAAACCCTCCATCGGGCGATATCCTTGCCCAATTGCTGTTCTTTGGTTTCTTAGAGATAATTTTAATTTAAATAGGTTGACACAATGGAAACCAAAATATAGGTTTCTATTATGACAACTGAATTCCCATTTGAAAAAATACCGGAAAAACTAAAAAAAATCATCGGCGAACCTGATCCCGGCACACGGATTTATCGTGCAGAAGGCGGACAGGAAGAGCACGCAAAGTGGTTTAAAGCTATCCATAAAATCTGCACGGAAGGAATGATTTCTCCCGGAGGAGCAGGCAGCTTTGCGCCCGTCTCACGCGCCGCCGTCTACAAAGCACTGCGCGAAGGAAGATTGAGCGCCTTCTTTTTCCACACGACAAAAACCTATTTCTCGTGGATGGGAAAAGAATTCAAGTATCGGGACACGCCCTATGGCTATGTCTCTGTACGGGAATTGAAGGCGTGGAACGAAAACCTCCAAGCCCGCGCTGAAAGAATTGTAGCGCTTGAAGAACAAAGGGCCTTATTTCTCGAGACCCGCGGAACACCGGACGATGAACGTGGAAGAGAAATCTACTACTACCCTAAAGACCGTATTAGGGTCGAAAGGGAAAAGGCCAAGCAGCAGAAGAAAGCTGCAAAGAAAAAGTAATCGGAGCGAACTGAATATGTCGGATCATGCGGAAAACAAAAAAAAGATGCTTACGGTGGATGAAGCCGCCGAAAGCATTTCGTTTTCCCGCCGCTCTTTTTACCGCGCCATTGCAGCCGGAGAACTGCAAGTTTTCAAGTTCGGGAAAATGTCCCGCATTCGTGCAGAAGATGTAGATGCGTTTATTGAGCGTCACATGATGAAAGCCGGAGGAGTACGATGAAAAACCTGCATAAGAAAAAAAGCGGCATCTATGAGGCGCGTATTACGCTGAATCCAATGGATCGGGTTATCTACCGTTCCATGAAAACCAAAGACCGGGCTG
>JBAWXO010000226.1:0-3849 GCA_037144035.1 Kiritimatiellales bacterium | reverse complement strand
TTTAACATCGCTCAGTTCCGGAGATGAGAAGTCTATTTTCGAAAAAAACTCATAGGCCGACTTTTCCGCCGGAGAAGGTGTACGCGCAACCAACGAGAACACGAACCCGCCAGTACCCGCCTGACCCGTTCCGGTGAAAACAACCCCGCCCAGTAGCAGGACCAGACTAAAAACCCACCGCTTGCATTTCATTAATTTACCTCCGTAAACGTATTGAACGATGTTCCGCTTGCAGCACGGAACGTTGTTCGACATCAGCACTGGTTTGTTTTTTTTCATAATCGCCTATTCTGATTCCCGCTAATTTCGCGGATACCACAGCACCCTCTCATCCATCATTTTCTTTGTTTCAATTTTTATGCAGTATATCACGTTACTTTTTTCAGAGCCCCGCTGGTAAAATACCGATCCGCCTTACCAACGTACCCTCAGACGTTGCCCTTCAGATAAGACTGCCGTTGTTGTGCTTATTAAAAATTTCCCAGTCGACCCACCTGCCAGATATGGAAAGACCGACGCAACCTGTGCCAATCCCACCGAATGGAAATGAGAGTTCAGTGAGCTGACAGCCGGAAAAGGTAAAATCGTCGCGAAGTGTTTTCCGGCGAGCTGTCTGGCTAGAAGCCTTTTGATTTTTTTTATCATTTTTTTTCCTATTCAAAACCCTCATCCCTTCTGCCGTATTCTTCCGTTTTTGAGTTTTATCGTTTTGCCAGCCGCCAGAAGACAAGACCCATCAGCAGCAGCATGCCGCCGATTACCATGAAAATAATCCGCCCATAGAGCGGGTTGGGGATCAAAGCCCCGAGCATCAGCGCGCCGCCGGTCAGCAGAAACAGCCCGCCGACCACCCGGTACTGCATCGAGTCCTGATCTTCCCCGCCTTCGCCCATGTGGTTCACCGGACGGGCCAGGTCTGCAAAAAGAGCCTCAATCCGTTCGCGGTGCTCCGGCCTTGATTTACCCCAGAACAGACGGGTGCTGAGGAACCAAAGAATCGACACGCCCCAGGTCGCGGTACTGATGACGATGAACTGCGATTCCACCACTTCACGCAGACTGAGTGCCCGGTCGAGCCCAAGCAGCGCCTGTACGGCCTCCGCCGAGTAGAGTGCATTGACGATCACCGCAGCGACGAGTCCGGCCACTACGGTGGACCAGCCCGACCAGTCCGGCGTGCGTTTGATAAAAACCCCCAGCACCATCGGTACGATCATCGGCGGCAGCAGCATGGCGTTGAGCACCTGGAAGAGATCGAACAGGTTCAGATTGCGCAGCGAATTGACCGCCAGAGCGACCCCGATCGTGATTACACCGAAAATCCCGGTGATGATTTTGCCGGTGAACACCTGGTTTTTAGCCGACGCCTGGGGCCGGATGTAGCGCGCATAAACGTTGCGGGTGAAAAAGCCGGCATTTGAATTGAGCGCGGCATCTGTGCTATCTGCGGTTGCCCCGAACATGACGGCGACCATCAGCCCGATGAGTCCCTGCGGTAGCACGGTAAGCGCCATCGCCAGCCAAGCCCCCTCCGCCGGGCTTTTCAGCATGGGAAAAACCATCGCGAGGTCAGGAAAGACCACCGCTGCGCAAATGGCGGGGAGCTGCATCAGAACCGGCAGCATCAACAGGGCGGGGACAAACATCACCAGCACCATCCGGCGCGCGGCGGAATCATCCTTCACCCGCACGAACTTGCCGCTGTTGCGCAGATCCATCTGCCCCAGGGCCCAGAACAGAATCTGATAAATAAACCAGATGGTGACCAGCGCCCCGGAGGATTCAAAGGCAAAATTCAAATGCCGCGCGGGCAGCACGGCAGGGAGATTGGCCCACCCGCCGATCTCGGGGCGCATCAGCGAAAGAACCGCCACCGTGATGACCACCAGCACCAGCAGAATCCCCTGCACCACCGCAAAAAACGAGAGGGCCCACTGTCCGCCCAGTACCGCGACAAAGGTCAGCAGCGCACCGAATACGAGAACGGTCGTTGCCACATCCATCCGGAACACTCCGGCCATAAATACCCCGATGGTATTAAGGCCGATGCCGCCCCAGAATAGACCCATCGGCAAAGTGAACCAGGTGTAAAATTGCTCCGTACCCATCCCGAAGCGGCGGAAGACGCCTTCCATGGCGGTGATCACGCGCAAGCGCCGGAAACGCGGTGCGATAAACCACATTGCAAGAATCGCCGGAACGGTTCCGATCACGAGCGTGGCCGGATATAAAAATCCGTCTTGATAACATTTTGCCGCCGCGCCGGTGAAACTCCAGGCGCTGATGGCTGTAGCCATCGCGGAAATTCCGCCCACCCACCAGAGCATGTTCCCGCCGCCCCGGAAATAGTCGCTTGGATTTTTATTGAGTTTGCGGCAAATGATACTGAGCGAAGCCATCAGAACCGCAAAGAAGACGATGACTGCATAATCCCAGCCTCCCAGCAACTGGACTGCGGCGGATGTTGGTTCGGTCATATTTTTTCCTTTTTTAGTCCATTGCTGTCGCAACCAGTTTTATTAACAAGCGTCGATAAAGTGCGAGCATCGGCGACGACCTGTTCCGATGAGTCGTCCTTCACAAACTCCAGCAATGCGAAATGATCGCGACCGGTCGAGCGGACCGCCGCCAGATATTCTTTCCAGCGCTCCGTTCCGTCCGCTAACGGATGACGGTAGAAGTCCTCTGGATACTTCAGCGGACGGATGGTTTCGTTCGCCGTGTTCTGTTCGTACGAGCCGATCGTCCAGTGATAAACGTGAACTGTACTGAGACGCGACAGCAGTCCCCAGAGGCCCTCCAGACAATGGTCCATGGTGTAGCCGTGCGGCGACTGCCAGGAGAAAAAGACATTCGAATGAGGAACCTGCGCAGCAAAACGGATCGCCGTCTCATTGCGATCGGTCAGTGAACCGCCATGAAATTCAAAAGTGATTGAGATCCCCTGCTCCGCCGCGAGGCCGGCAATCCGGTTCGTGTCATCAATCACTTTTTGAATGAACGCCGCATCGGCGTTGCAGGTGTCGCGGTCGCCCGCCCAGACACGGATCGTTGGCGCGCCCAGCGCCACGGCGGTGTCCAGAACACTTTGGAAACTCAGCCCCGCCCCTTCGCTCACCCCCACCCGGTAATACGAGCCATAGGAGGAAACCTCCAGACCGGCGGACGCTGTCAGCCAGCGAACTCGGCGGGCACAGGCGACATCCCCGTGAGGGACATGGCCGGCCCCCCACCACTCGATGCCCTGCAAACCGCCCTGCACAGCGGTTGCCACAACCTCCTCAGCGGAGCATTTTGCCAACGTGACTGAACAAATCCCTGCCTTGATCATACTTCGTTCCTTATCTTCCATTTTTTGATTCAAAATGTGGCATCCGTTAAACCGATAATCATCAATCTAATACACTGTACGACCTGCCATTCGGGAATTTGACCGCGAAGACGCAAAGAAGCAAAGGTAGAGATAGAGGTTTTCTTTCTTAGCGTCTTCGCGACTTTGCGGTAATTATCCCATCCTGATTTCTATGATTTTAATACGAATATTTATGATGTCCTGAGTACTAATCGGCAAAGCCGCATTACGCCCGTCCTTTCAACAGTTCCGGTTTAACGGCATACAGCAACGGCTCGCCGCGCAACCAGCGCTGAAAATCATCCAGCATAAAATCAGCCATGCGCTGCACCTCGTCGTTGGTACTGCCAGCGATATGACTGGTCAAATAGACATTCGGCTGAGCAAACAATCCGCTGCCGGCGACCGGCGGCTCCGGATGCTGCACATCGAGCAGTGCGGTCAGATCCTTCCGGGCTTTGAGAACCTCCAGCATTCCCTCTTCATCAACCTGCGCG
>JBAWXO010000225.1:0-3870 GCA_037144035.1 Kiritimatiellales bacterium | reverse complement strand
CTTCTTTTCGTGCTACCAACTTTAATAGTCCGCATATAAACAGTAATGCCCCAGCCAGTACAACTGAATCTTTATTCAGTTGCGAAAACCAAAACATCATGCCGACAGAAATGGCTACAGGCAAAGAAGCTATAGCGGAGATGCTAAATGAAAACCAGTGTCGAAGAATCAGCACCATAGCAATCGCTGAAACGGCATGCAAAAAAGCATTTATTATGACGAAGCCATACGGACTTTCTACAAGCAGATATATCAAACTTGCCCCCCCCGCCGGCCCCTGCCCTTCGGGGCGGATTTGAAAAACCGTCATTCCTTTCGCTTTTATTTTATCCGTTTTTTTTATAGCCAACTCATTCTAGTATTGAGGGTCACCGGAAATATGTCCATTAACCACGCCAGGGAGCATGCGGGGAATAATTATTTCTCGCGAAACCTCCATTGCAATGATCGCATAAACGAATGCCACCATAAATAAAGCGCCCATTTTCTTTGTTTCAACAACATCGATCATGTGGCTGTCCACCCGTCTGGAATTAAATCTGCAATTTCATTGTTATTGGTAAACCACCTTGCCGGAGCAATTACCATCTTATCGGGTCTGGAATCCAGCCACGCCCCCCACCAACTGAACGAACTGTTAGCGATAATGTGGTGGCGGCACAGGCTCATTAAGCGCATATCGTTATAACTTTCCGCACCGCGATTGTGGTCTATATAAGAGGAGTAAAAATCTACCTTCAGGTAAGATTTAACCCACGGTAGGTCATCGGAAAAAATAAAAAAATGCGGCTTTTCAACTCGTTCGGCAATCAAGCTAACAGCCGTCTGATAATATTCCAAGGGGCAAAGACTCAGCACCTTGTGATTTTTAGGGTTCGTCACATAATCACCGCGGCGAACGTGCAGACTGATAGAACCGTCCCCGCGCATTTGTTCCGCGAGCTCCCTGTTGCGCCTGGTCATTTCCTGCTTAAACCGGAAATCCCGCCGGATTACATCCTCAACCGGCTTGAAATGTTTTTCCGACTGCCAGTAGCCATCCAGATAACAGTCATCCGGCAACTCGAGAAAACCGGGCCAAAAGTTAAAGTGCGGCTCAATGATCAACCTTGAGCCCCGCAGCAGTGCGGCCTGAGGACGCCGCAGTATGCGGCGCACAAGCGGTTCCGAACGCCATCCCAGCATCCGGTGAACGTCGCTTTCCGCAGAGATTTCAAAGTTGCCGGGAAAAATCCGATCCAGCTCAAACCCGTTATGCAGCCCGTAATTATCAAATCCGGAGATATCAAGGCGCAAAGGAACGCCGCGAGATAACGCCAGAGCCCGTCCCGCCGCGTATTGAAACATCTGGTTCCCAAGACCACCCAAGATATGACTGATTACCATTCCCGCCTTTTTTCAACGTTTTATAGGCCCAAACGGTTGCAAACTTGTCCGACAATTCGCCGAATCAGCTTCTTAGGTACAAGGCTTTCCTCCAATGGAGTTAGCTGCGAAATATTTGTAGCCTTCTCCACCGCAAAAGGCCGATAAAATTCGAACCCTTCAAAAAATACCTGCTTGTTCGCGGCGCAAAGATCATCCCATCGGTATTGAAGCATCCGCCGAAACAATGTACTGACGGCGCGGAATTCGGACAGACTCGTTTCCGTCTTTGGAAGGTATCTCAATACCCAGCTCTGCGGATCAAACTTAATAAATTGCCGGTGAACATCAAAGTCGTACATGTATTCGTACGGGATCAATGGATATTCAAGATATCCGCAGCCCTTCCCAACTCGAAATATTTCGCGCAAAAATAATTCTGGATCAGCAACATGTTCCAACACATGCGAGCAGATTACATAATCAAATCGACCGTCTTCAAATGGAAACCTGTCTCCACTGTAGTAATACACTGGACGCCCCCGAAAGCGCGGAGGCACGATTACATCTCCGCGCTGAGAAACCCTCTCCTGTTCCGTATCGAAAGCAAACTCAAGGAACTCATCGCTCCTTGGATGAGGAGAAGCCCCCGGCCCTATCTCAAGAACCCTATCTAGCGGTTTAATAAATGTTATTTTTTTCGAGAAAAACATCACGCGCCATCGTATTTAATCACAACATACCGACTTCATCGTCTCGAGCCGTGTCCAGTTCTCCCAAACAAACTCATATTGATATGTGAGTTTATGTGTCTTCGATAGTTCCGACTGAATCCGGGCCATTTCCTGCGCGGATTTCTTTTTAATTTTATGGAATTGAATTTGGACATCTTTTATTCGCCCAATTAATCCTGTTTCAATCATCCGATCTAGCAGTTCATATTCTCCGCCTTCTATGTTAATTTTTGCTAAAGCGATGTCTCCGACCCCCTCCTCGTTCACCCATCCGAGCACATCCTTAATTTGGACTGATTCCCTGCATGATTTACCGATAGTAGAACATACAGAACTTGCATCGCCGGAGACACAAATCGCTTCCGTCCGAGTTTTCCCGCCCAGTCCAAAAGGGAAAACCTTGATCCTCTTATTCCTGCTGAAGCGATTTTTCAGACCCTCCGCAAAGTCCCTTACGGGCTCAAACACATAAACATAAGAACCATACATTGAAAAAATATCACTTGCCCATTGTCCCTTAAAACCGCCGATATCTAGAACCACAGATTGGTTGTCTAAATCATAGTTCAACCGCAATTGGTCTTCGCCTTGATTGGCATACCATTCCCGAACCATCCGAATATGCTTAGATGGAAAAACTACATTTTTTACTCTAACAACCATAGCTGCGATATTCATTTTTTTAAAGATCCCTTTGACAATTATTGCCTTCCTTATCCCGAAATTTGCTTTCTCTTTCTCACCCAATCCAAACTCAAAACAACCCCAATAGAATTAATAATTGGCCACCCAATCGCAGCTCCAACCGAACCCTTCCAAACAACAAAAACCGGAACCAAAATCACCGCAAGTCCCAATGCTATGGCATTCACCACACAAATTCGGCGGGTTTCCCCGTGCGATATCCAGTTGATGTAGCCCACGTTGTACAAAACATTTAGGCAGGTTCCAATAAGTAAAATGACCGTAACAGGATAAACAAACTCTACCGCTTCTGGACTTCTCAGCCAAACGTGCAACAACCATCTACCCATCATAATGAAGCCTGCCAGAATTCCGAAAAACATCAAGCCAACGCCGAAAAACAGTCTCAAATTAAAACGATACAACGCCTCAGAATGTTCTCTCAATTGCACCATCTGTGGTGCAACTGCTTGATAAACAGGATAGGCTAATTGGAGCACCCCCATCGATATGGATGCGGCAAGCGTATAAAAACCGAATTGCTCCATTGAAACCATGCGACTCAGTACAATCCGGTCCATCTGGACAGTCAGCGCAACCATCAAAACAGCCGCTGTCATTCCCGCCATAAAACGCCACACCGGACGCAAGGCATCCCGTTGCCACAGCATCTGTCGGCGATTTATTCCGAGAATCCGCCACGCCAAACGTCCGCGCACCAGCGTTTCCAGCAAAGCAACCGATGCCTGCCAGATCAAATAGGTAGAAAGTTCCGGGCGAATGAACACAACAAAAATTCCTCCGATGTGCCGCAACAGAGCCCCTCCCGTCATAATACCGTTGAGTTTAACCTGCTCCTGCGTTCCAACCATCAGACTGCGGTAAACCGATCCCGGGAATTGCACAGCAAAAATTGCCGCAGCTCCGCATACAGCAATCTGCCCGTCCATGGTCGACAGGTCTCCTAACTGAATCCAGTTCCGAGAAATCACTCCCGCAAGCAGAAACGTGACGACCCCGCAGCAAATCGCAAACAACCAGTAAATCCTCTCGAATCCGAAGAGTAGTGCGGCGGTACTGTTCCGGG